>DAOWAH010000019.1 GCA_030634675.1 Fidelibacterota bacterium | reverse complement strand
TTATCCATCGACCAGCAAACCGGCATTGATTTGGAAAACAAACGAGATATTATTGCTACGATCATGGCGGTACCGTGGCAGGTGGTCTTCTTCCTGTTCATGCTAAGCCTGATTTTCAAAACCTGGCTGAATGTGAGCGTGCTAGGGATCATTCTTGTGGCTTTAACCACTGGACTGTATTATACCTGGTATCGACACTTGTCGACTGAGGTCAAAATAGAGGAATGATATGAAATTAGGCAAAAGCATACTGTTCCTCGCACTTCTGATTGCGCTTGGATCAGCGCAGAATCCGGTGTCTTCCGAACCGGCTTTCCCGACGGAAGGGGATTCAATTGTCGTTTTTTACGATGCTACTCTCGGTGATCAGGGACTTATGGGCTATACCGGCGATATTTTTACGCATATTGGTATAATTACCAATTTGAGTACTTCTACCACCGATTGGCGATATGTCGCCGGCGGTTGGTCCGAGAGCGTGCCCAGAACCAAACTCGAATCGGTTGGAACCGATCTGTATAAATTGGTGATTGGGTATCCCCGCGATTATTTAGGTTGCCCTGCCAATGAGCAAATCCTGAAGATCGCCTTTGTTTTCAAAAATAGCGACCAGTCCAGCACCGGTCGTATGGCAGACGGTTCTGATATTTATCTCGATATCTATGACACTGCAATCAGTGCTATTTTTATCTATCCCCAGGTTAATGTCGCCTTTGGCCACCCATTGCGTTCACCATTGTTTGTGGGGCTGGGAGATACCATAGATGTGTTGACTACAGTGGTAAATCAATCGTCCCCGCTGGATTCTCTGACGTTATTTATGAATAACGTTATCATTGCCGCTGATACGACCGATACACTGGGTTATCAATTCATTGCAGCTGCTCACGGTACCGGCCCTTATGAATTCCGGATTAAAGCTCAGGACAGTACCGGTGTCGTTGATTCAACAGCAATTGTATTGATGGTTAATCCTGTTCCTGTAGTTGCTGTACCACCGGCCGGGGCCAAACCAGGCATAAATTATGTGGATTACAACACCGTCACGCTGGCGCTGTTTGCACCGTATAAAGATTATATTTATGCCATTGGTGATTTCAATGACTGGAAAGTAGATACGACTTTTTTCATGCACCGCCATTCCAATCATGCGGATAGTACGCTCTGGTGGATTACAATCAATGGCCTTTCTCCGGGGACTGAATATGCTTTTCAATACCTGGTGGATGGGGAAATCCGTGTGGCTGATCCCTATACTGCTAAAATTCTTGATCCCTGGAACGATAGTGGTCAGTGGGGCATTCCGGCCGAAACCTATCCGAATCTTAAACCTTACCCGGATGGGATGACCCGGGCAGCAGTGGCGGTTCTGGAAACCGGTCAGACCCCTTTCAACTGGGTTTACAGTGATACTTTCCAGCCGCCCCCGGCCAAGGACCTAGTCATCTACGAGCTGCTGCTGCGGGATTTTATCGAACGCCACGATTACCAGACCCTGATTGATACCCTGGATTACTTAGACCGGCTGGGTATTAACGCTGTGGAATTCATGCCGATCAATGAATTTGAAGGCAATTCCAGTTGGGGCTATAATCCTTCGTTTTATTTCGCTCCGGATAAATATTACGGTCCGGCTGATGCCCTGAAAGCGGTGATAGACGAATGTCATCGCCGCGGAATGGCTGTTTTAATCGATATGGTTTTGAATCATTCCTACGGTCAGTCGCCTCTGGTTCGCCTGTACTGGAATAACGATCTGAATCGGCCGGCCGCCAATAATCCCTGGTACAACCAGGTATCGCCGAATCCTGTCTATTCCTGGGGCTACGACTTCAATCACGCCAGTGGTCACACTAAGGCGTTTGTAGATCGGGTGAATCGCTACTGGATTGAAGAATTTAAGGTTGATGGATTCCGGTTTGATTTCACCAAGGGTTTTACTAATACCCCTGGAGATGGTAGCAGTTATGATGCGGCTCGGAAAGCGATTCTGGAACGGATGGCCGATCAGATCTGGACCACGGACAGCAGCGCCTATATAATTCTGGAACATTTTGCCCCGAATAACGAAGAGCGGGAACTGGCTGACTACGGCATGCTGATCTGGGGCAATTCCAATTATAATTATAATGAAGCGACCATGGGCTGGCATTCCAGTGGCGGATCCGATTTTTCCTGGGGCTTTTACGGCACCCGGGGCTGGTCTGAACCGCACCTGGTGACTTATATGGAAAGCCACGATGAAGAACGGTTGATGTATAAAAATCTGCAGTACGGCAACAGCAGTGGTGGTTATGATATTCAAAACTTGGTGATCGCGATTGAACGTATGAAATTGGCAGCCGGGTTTTTCCTGACTTTGCCGGGACCCAAGATGATCTGGCAATTCGGCGAGCGGGGTTACGATGTTTCAATAAATTTCGGTGGTCGCCTGGGTGTAAAACAACCCCGTTGGGAATATATGCAAGACCCGGATCGCTTCCGGTTGTACAAGACCTGGCAGGCCTTGCTGAAGCTGCGCCGGGAAAATGAGGTTTTTCGCAGTGCTGCAACTACCGTGAGTCTGGACCTGGGACGCAGCGATGGTCTGAAGAAAATCCGCCTGTCGCACAGTCAAATGAATGTAATCATTCTCGGGAATTTTGGGGTGACTCCTCAGGCGATTACGCCCAATTTCTATTATACCGGCACCTGGTACGAGTATTTCAGTGGTGACAGTGCAATCGTTACCGGCACGTCCGATCCCATTAGTCTGGCACCTGGCGAATTACGGATTTATACTGATCAATATTTAACCCCACTAGAACCGGGATTGCTGGACGCGGACCCGCTTGAGATTGAAGTACCGACTGAATTTCAGTTAAGTCAGAATTACCCCAATCCGTTTAATCCGTCCACCCGGATTGATTTTGCCCTGCCCTTTGCCGGTAAGATTAACCTGTCGATCCATGATCTACTGGGACGGGAAGTGGTAACACTAATAAACAACCGACAGCTTGCCGGCTGGCATTCGGTCACCTGGAATGGCCGGAACCAGAGCGGTACGCCTGTTTCAGCCGGTATGTACATCTACACGTTGAAAACTGAACAGAGCACCATTTCGAAGAAGCTGGTGTTGTTAAAATAATTTATCGTAGAGGCACGGTGCGCCGTGGCCTTACTATCTGACCAATTATCATCATTTATTATTAAACAGCCCACGGTTTCAACCGTGGGTAAGTAAAGGGAAAAACCGCTGACCGTTTCAACGGTTTATATTTTCATTACCGGGTAAAACGACCAGCGAAATAATTATAAATACCGGCCATAATCGCACCACCGATGGCACCGTCGATCAAACCCCCATACCAGCCCCATAAAACTACCGCTGTGGCCCGGCTGGCGGGGTTAAAGGTCAGGGCCGGGTTTTATCAGTGAGCAGTTCACTGATTAGAAATTATACTATTGTAACTTTCTTCTTCGATATCTAACTGTGTATTAAATTTTTCTAGTAATTCCGCTTTGCTGAGTTGAGCGTACCAGCGTCCGCGTTTGACATACAAATGGTCCGTGAATTGGCCACCGTTCTTTTCAACTAAGCTTTTGAATTCCTCAATATACTCTGACTTGAACCGGCTGTTAAATGTATTGAATAAGACAACTGTCTTGCCGGTAAAATCATTTTTTTCAACAAATGTCCACAACGGGACAGCCGGTCTATACCACCAGATTGGTGATCCCAAAAAAACTAAATCATATTGACTCATATCCACTGTTTCCGGTTCGATGGTGGTAAGAATTACTTCAGTCCAGGCATCATAGCTGGCCCGCATGCCCCCGCTGAAACCATCGTAATCTTTTGCCATAATGGTCACGGGATCAGCCTTGAACCGGTTAATGATTTCATCGGCAACTGCCTTGGTATTCCCGGTATAGGAATAAGTGACAACTAAAGCTTTTGCCGCGGTTTTACCGCTGATAAATGATTCTTTTTTTTCATTGGTCTGCGCATCACAGGCCAGAATTGTTAAGCTGCAACCAATTAATAATAATATGGCGAGTCCGTTAGCTTGTAGCATCTGCTGCTCCTGATGGTTGTGGTTATTGCGATCCCACCTCACAGTAGGCCAGCTCCCTGATAGTTGGATTTTCAATGATTTTCACTTTTTCTTCCTGAAAGATAGAATTTATCATTGCCAGCCCCAGCTCTTCGGAGGTAATCACTGTTTTGGGGAATAATGTTTTCAATACCGGATAGAGCAACCAGTCAAAATATTTATTTAATGAATATGATGGTTGAACTCCGGCTAATGCCTTGATATAGGCCGGGCGAAACAGCGATAGACTTTTAAACGGGTAATCGCGCAATACATTTTCCGCTTTCCCCTTCACGCGTGCCCAGTAGGTCCGGCTACTTTCTTTTTCATCGGTGCCGGCACCCGAAATAAACCCAAACCGCAAATTGGGATTTTGCCTGCTTAATACTTCCGCGGCGGCTATGGTATAGTTGTAAGTAATATCATAATATTTATCTTTGGACATACCAACCGAAGATACACCGAGACAATAGAAACAAGCGTCATAACCTTGCAAATCCGCTTCAATTTCCGAATAGTCAAGAAAATCATTATGAATAATCTCCTTGATTTTGCTGTTTTCCACCCCACAGCTTTTTCTGCCGACCAGCAATATTTCTTTTATTAACGTACTTTTCAAACATTCCGTTAAAACGCATTGTCCAACCATGCCGGTTGCACCAAAAATAATTACTTTCATAAACCAGACCCATATTGAATTTTGTAGGCTAAAATTGTTTTATCTGACACAATCGTACTAAGTATGGTACATACGGTACGTAATATTACGTGGCGCGGACAACTCATGAGTTGTCCCTACATTTTTATTGCCGGGAAAAACGACCAGCGAAATAATTATAAATACCGGCCAGAATTGCACCACCGATGGCGCCGTCGATCAAGCCCCAGACCAAACCCATTAAACTGCCGCCGAAGCTGATACTGTAGCCGCGATAGACCTTGCCGATGAAGGTTATTTCGCCCGTGGCGCCATCTATTAGTATAATCCACCAGGTGATCAACATTAATCCGATTCCCCAGACCAGTCCACAGGTCAGGGCGAAAGCTTTGGTATTCAATTTCATTTTAACTTCCTCCGGTTACTCGTTGTTAAATTTGCAAAAAACCATCCCGCTGGTAGCTGGGACGGTTACTTTACCGGTAAAAATTTCATTCGCATTCAAATTGACCGATTCACCATCTACCAGTAAATGCCATTTTCCTTTGGGTAGCTTAACAGTGATTTGTTTTTTCTGCTCACCATTCAGAACTACAAATAGTTTTTCTTTCAACTGATAGACTACCACTACATTCCCATCGGGAATTGTAAACTGGTAGTCCGCCGGCTGACTGCGACGAAATTCAGGAAACATTTTACGCAGTTCGATCAAACCGTGATAATATTCCACCAACTCCCGATTTTGGTCTTTTTCATCCCAGTTGAGCCAATTGGTTTCATTATCCTTGTTATAAGAATTATGATCGATCAAACCTACATGGTCATCGGGTGCGTTAGTGGTAGCGATAACTTTGCTGCGTCCCCATTCCTGCCCGGCGTGGATCATCACCTGACCCTGGCTGGTGAGCAGGTACAGGGCAGCCAGTTTATTGATTGCCAGTTGTCTGTCCCACACTTCAGCGTTAGTCATGTGGTCGGTAATAACTTGATCTTCTTTTACCAGATTGCTGCCGAGACGGATGAAATCACCCATGGTGTGATCATCGTGGGATTCCAGATAATTGACTGACTGGGTGCTCTCCTTAAATTGTCCGCCGTTGCCCCGTAACGATCCGGAAACGTATCGTTGCAGCGAAGCCTGATCATTGCCACCCTGCCATTTACCAAAGATGAAGCCCAGTCCGTCGTGGGGGTTCTGCCCCTTGACGCCGTTACGGAATTGATCGTTCCAGGCCGCCCAGCCGATGTCGGAAAAACCGTTGGGATCGTAGCCACCGCCCCAGGGTTCGGCGATGATAATAACATTGGGATTGATTTTTCTGGCTTCGGCCAAGATCAATTCGCAGGTCTCCTTATCAATCAGATAAGCAAGGTCAAAGCGGAAGCCGTCAATATGATATTCTTTCAGCCAGTATTTCACGCTTTCTAAAATCAACTGTCGCACAGACGGTTCTTCGGTGCGGGTATCATTGCCGCAGCCACTGATGGCCAGATATTCGCCCTTTTCATCCAACCGAAAATATTTTTCCCGATCAATATATTTAAACGGATGATAATCGTAATTGGAAACGTGATTGTAAACCACATCCATCAACACAGCGATACCTTGTTTATGGAATTCTTTCACCATCGTTTTAAATTCTGTAATCGCCCGCCCATCGGTGCCGTTCCAGACGCCCGGTTGGTCGGTTCCATCGCTGGCATAATAGGTTTCTGGTGCGAAAAAGAAGGTAGTCATGTAACCCCAGTGATTGCGGGCATAAGGATTCCAGGTGTTGTAAACCGGAGTGGATTTATCTTTAAAAGGCACTTCCACGTTGGCGAAATCCTGAGCCGGCAGCAATTCCACGGCGTTGAATCCCATGGATTTGATATGGGCAATTCCGCCGCGCTGATTGGGATTGACTAGCCCAAGATAAGTACCGGCCGAACCGGATTCGGCGGTCGGATGGGCAGTCATATCCCGTACATGCATTTCATAGATGATAGCATCCCTGGGATCGAGCTTCAGCGGTTCGTCGCCTTCCCAGTCGAAATCATCGGATACAACCAGCGATTTAGCCACGTGTCGATAACTGTTTTGGGTGACCGCCGCTTTAGTATAGGGATCGGCCACAATTACTGCCGGATCAACTGGAGGCGGACCTTCCAGGCGATAACCGTAATAAGTGCCGTAGCCGGCATTCTTGAGGGTGAGCCTCCAGACTCCGGCCGCATCTTTGGTCATGGAATGCTCGCGTCCGGTGGCAGCTTCTGGAGATTCAAAGATTACCAGATGAACCTGTTCAGCCCGGGGAGCCAGTATTTTGAAAGTTGTTCGATTACCGTGAACGAAGGCTCCGTAGGATAGCATATTTTCCTCGTCAGTTGCGGTGCAGTTCATAAAAAGTGCTGTCAGCAGAATTAAGCCGAAATAACGTGACACTAAGCGCATATGATCTCTTTTAATGATTAACTCTGATTTGAGTAACTAAATTACGGATGGTTAGATTAATCAAAAACAGAATGGTTGAAAATTATTCAATACGGCCAGTTATCCTGGCTGGTAAAAACCGGAATTTCTATGAATCGTATCACAGTTATCATTGTTAGTGTACTGCTGCTGGGCTGTGCCCGTCAGCGCGAACAGTTACTCTATCCGGTTCCCACCCTGGTAGTTCGGGAAGGAGCTGAGACAGGGTTCGATTTATCAGTCTATAAATCTAATAGTCGGATTATGCTGGAAGTCCTGTCGCACCCCAGCCTGGAAACCCGTCAGGTGCCTGGTGTGGACAGCCTGTACATCCGGCCGAAAGATGATGCAGCCGCTCTAGTAAGCCTGCCCCTGCTGGCCGATGGAATCCGCTACGAGCTGCTGGTCAAGATCAAAAAAATGATAAGGCATACTTTTACTTATCCCGCCCAGCTGGGCGATACACTGGTAGTTGTGATGGGTGGATTCAACGATTGGTCCCGCGCTGCTCTGCCCTTGACCGCAACGAATGCCGAAGGACCACTGGAACGGACGGTCTACCTGCGACCGGAGCGTCATGAATATAAATTTGTGGTCAATTGGCAGGAGCTGATCGATCCCCGGAACCCGGTTTTCATTTCCAATAATATTGGCGGCTGGAATTCGATTCTCGATCTGTCCGACCAGGCGCCTGAGGTAGCCGGTCGGTTTGTTAAAAAGACTACCCATGGGAAGCGGCTGGAATTTATCTTTTTGCCGCCCACCGATGGGTCCATGCCGGTGATTACCGAGGTATTAATTAACAATACACCCCTCACCGACCAGGAGATTGATCCCCAAAGCGATGGCAGCGTTATCGTGAATATCGCCGGCTGGCAGGAAGGGTTGCTGCGAGTAACCGGCCGGGATGAAGCTGGCCGGGTGATTCCGGAAAACCAGACTATCTTGAAAAATGGCCAGCCTCTTGTACCTGCTACGTCCCCGGATGACTGGCATTTTTCGGTTTTGTACAGCCTGTTGGTGGACCGCTTTCTCGATGGCGATCCGGCTAATACCAAAAAGGCCAGCGATGATGATTTGCATCCTCTGGCTAATTTTCACGGTGGTGATCTGGCAGGCGTTATTTCCAAACTGAATTCAGGCTATTTTAACGACCTGGGAATAAATGCCCTCTGGATTTCTCCGGTTTCCCGACAGCCCGAACAGGCCTATGTGGAATGGATACCACCCAACCGGAAATATACAGGTTATCATGGTTACTGGCCGATTCGACCACGCGAAGTGGATCCGCGTTTTGGCAGCGAGTCGGAGCTGAAAGAGCTGGTGCAGCTGGCTCATGCCAGAGGGATCAAAGTAATTCTGGATTTCGTGAGTAACCACGTGCACGAAGATCATATTTATTACCGGGAGCACCCGGATTGGTTCGGTTCCCTGTACCTGCCGGAAGGTACGGTCAATATCCGCAACTGGAGTGAGGAAACCCGCCTGACTACTTGGTTCGATGAATTTATTCCATCCTTCGATTTTCCAGCCGCGCCCGCAGCCATCGATCAGATGGTGGAGGATGCGTTGTGGTGGCTGGAGACATTTGATTTTGACGGCTTCCGCCAAGACGCGGTTAAGCACGTGCCCCACGCCTTCTGGAAAAAACTGACGGCCGAAATGAAATCCCGTTTCCCGGATCGGGAGTTTTATCAGATTGGCGAGACCTTTGGCTCGGATCAATTGATTGGCAGTTATGTAAATCCAGGTGAGCTGAATTCACAATTCAATTTTGCGATCTATTTCAACGCCCGGGGACCCTTCAGCGCCGATGAAGGTGATTTCTCACACCTGGCAACGATCCTCCAGGAAAATCCCGATACCTTTGGTTCGGTCAATCTGATGGGCAATATTACCTCCAGTCACGATCAGGTGCGCTTCATGGCCTTTGCCGATGGTCAACTGACTTTCAGCGATAACGGTACCGAACGGGCATTTATTGATCCACCCGGACCGGTTCAAAACGCCGCAAGTTATGATAAGCTGGTCAATTTTACGGCTTTCAATATGACGATTGCCGGTGTGCCGGTGGTTTATTATGGCGAAGAAATGGGGCTGATGGGCGCAGCCGATCCCGGGAACCGGCGTTCCATGCGATTTGGTTCCGAATTAGCTGAAATTGAGCAAACGACGCTGGAGCGGATTTCTGCTCTGATAAAACTGCGCCGGCAGTATCCCTCCCTCGCGGTGGGTGATTTTGTACCATTACTGGTGGACAGACCTGTGATGGTGTTCGGCAAAGCTTATTTTGACGAATTTGTGGTGGTGGCGTTTAATCAGAGCGCTGAGTCCCATTCTGTTTCCATAGAATTGCCGATAGCAGCCAAACGTCTGAGCGATCTGGTCACGGAAAGCAGTTGGGAGTTAGCAAATCGGGAAGTATCGCTGGATCTGCCGCCTTACAGTTCCATACTTTTGAAAGCTGAATGAAACTACCGGGCACGGTAAGTTATTGTGCTTGAAATAGATCAATCGGTATCGATACTGAATTTCCAGGCGCAGTGATATTCCGGTGGGTGCTCTTCCGGTGGGCAAGCTAAACATTCGGTTCTGATCCGGGGGTCGATCGTTCGGGCGAATTCGCTATATTCCACGATACCCACTGATTTGCAGGGGAAATCCGCCAAACCTTTGCGCTCCCGGGCGGTCTGTACCCGGCAGGCCTTCATCCGGAATACAAAAGAAGAATCGGTTTTTTCAACAATGTCCTGCACATTTAGACGAGCATATAAACGGTAGCCTAAGGCTTTTTTCAATCCTTCCAGCCCGCTGTTCGGTTCGATGTCGTGACGCCGCATGATCCGTTTGGCTTCAATTACAGTAAATATCCGCCAGGCTTCCCGGTCACAGTCCATAGCGGCATCCATACCAAAGTGTTTTTCCACCGTCTGAAACCAGAGACCGTCATGAGCTAACCAGTTTTTAGCGAAGTCGTCCAGCATACCAATCAGTTTTTCCCGATCCAAGTTATCCTGATTATTCATCATTTCGCCGTTATTTTATCAGGCTTCGGTTGAGTAAATTTTCTTCACAAAGGCCGCTGCACTGGTCTCCAGGGCTTGCAGATTTGCCAGTTGCTGCTCGTGGTAATTGGCGTGGGCGATATGAGTTGCTTCCAGGATATCCCGGAACCAGCGGTCGTATTGCGATAGGATCATCACCGGGTAATCCAGATCCGGAGTCAGGCGATCATATTCTTCTTTCAGCCCCTGGGCCAAGTCGTCATAAAAGGTATGCAGCTCATCAAAGGGTACGCCCAGGTCCTCGAATAGAACGCTGAGTTTATTCAGGTGTTGGTACGCATCTACCTGTGTTAGCTTTTCCAGGGATTTCAGCCCTAGTTCACCGGCGGTCTGAACCGGGTCCTTGATTTTTATCAGCAGTTCACCTTCAGGATATTTCATTGATTTGTCCCGTGATTAGAATTAAATGGCCGGTAAATCTAATATGCCTGGTTTGTGAGGCTCAATTGGTCATTTGCAGCTAAGAGTAGAGAGCAAAGAGTTAAGAACCGGATAATCACAACTCAGAACAAAGAACCCAAAACCGCTACGCGACCCATCCCCACCGCTCCTCAGCACCTTAAAACCTTAACACTTTAACATCTCACTGCGCCTCATCACAGACACTCATTAGCCCACGGATCTAAAATACCGATTGCAGCGTAACGGTTTTCAACAAGGCAGCGATAAGACAAGTACGTGAAAGCTGGTAGTATAACATGTAATTTCCAAAACTTAATTTTATGGAAAATCAGGTCAAAGTCAAACTCCGATCCAGATGCATAATATTTTAGCTCGATACTTGATTCTGCCGGCCCCAGTCCTGCGTTTGATCAGTGCCCAGTTGATGATGTTTATGGTCAATGCCGCCTTCATGTTGATCGGCAATATCTACCTGCGCAAGCAGGGGTATTCCGATGAACTAATCGCCGCCTTTGTATCCTACCGTTTCCTGGGTGTGCTAGCCTTCGCTTTTCCCCTGGGCCTGTTCATCAAGGGTAAACGCCTGAAACCATTTTTCCTTTTATCGGCAATTATTGTACCGCTGGCGTCCTACACTGTAATCCAGGCCATTAATATGCACAATCTGTGGCTGATTCGAGTGGGGTTTTTATCAGTAGGGATCGGATTCATGCTGCAGCAGGTTTGTGCCCTGCCTTTTATCATGCGCACCGCCCCCCGGGAGCTGCTCCCGGAAGCGATTTCACTCAGTTTCGCCACCTGGTCGTTTGCCTTTATTATCTCCGGCGGCCTGATTGCCCTGTTATCAAACTGGGGAGAATTTCGGCTGGGGAACATCCAATTTCCCTGGGATGAATATCATGTCTTCATTTTAATAATCACGTTCAGTTTGGTGTCAATCCTGATATTTACCCGTTTACAGGAAGGGGCGCCCCACTCCACCACAGCGGAATTCCGCAGCCATTTCCAGGCTCTGGTTCTGGATTATGACTGGTACCGGATTCTGAAAATACTGGTGCCAACTATGATCGTAGCCATTGGGGCCGGACTGACGATTCCTTTTATTAACTTGTTTTTTTACTCAGTGTTCAATATCGATTCGGACCAGTTCAGCTTGTTGGGGGGGCTTACTTCGGTCCTGGTTTTTTTTGCAGCCCTGATGGTGCCCGGCATTCGCCGTCGTTATGGTTATTATGTAGCCATTGTTCTGGTCCAAGGATTGTCGATCTTCTTCCTGATAATCCTGGCTCTAACGGAAGTGTACGCCACCGTTCCCGGGGCTGTTTACGTGGCTTTCGCCTGTTTTCTTCTACGCCAGCCCCTGATGAATATGGCCGGTCCTGGTACCAACGAACTGACCATGCATTACGTGGGTGAGAAAAACCAGGAACTGATCAGCGCCGTTAATTCCAGTATCTGGAGTTCAGCCTGGTATATCAGCGCTAAAATTTTTCAATTTTTGCGTGGGATAGACCTGCCCTATTTTCAGATCTTCCTGATTACCGCCGGGTTGTATGCGGTTGGCGTTGGGCTGTACACCCTGATTATCCGGGAGTACCAGGCGCGAGAAAAGTGATCTCAAGCGAACGCTGATTTATAACCGGGTCAGATCCGGTTCCCAGAGTACTTGTTTCAAATTCACCCGGCCACTCTGATTGAATTCCACACCCTCTGCCTCTAGGAGGGCGCGCTGGATATTTCCACCATCGCCACTGCGGCGAGGGCTGACCTTGCCTTGGCTGTTAATTACCCGGTGCCAGGGTACATCGGGGTCGGGGAGAGCGGCCATGGCATAGCCCACCTGCCGGGGACTGGTACCCACCAGGGCGGCGATCTGGCCGTAGGTAGCTACCTTTCCCTCTGGTATCTTTCGTACCAGATTATAGATGCACTCGTTCAAACCGGGCTGAAAACGCATTCAACTGCCAATATAATATAAGATAGCCACAGTTGTCTTTACTATTGGACAGAGTCGCATAGGCAGAATGGCGGTACGGGCGCCGGTTAACTGGGAAAGGAACGCTAACACGATCAGCATTACTGCAGCAGCCCGGATTGTTATAACCGATCCGGCGGAATCCGGCGCCAGCCAGGTTACCAGAAAGACCAGAATGCCCAGAAACATCAGGGTCAAGCCTTCGGCCAGCCATTCCATAATTAGGATACGGAGGTTGTCATTTGAAAGATCACCGTAACCGGCGATTATATTGCGGGTGGGGTAAATATGTCCGATTCCCCAGATTGTAATCAGCGCAGCGCCCAGATACAGATAGATTGTATTCATAGAATTACTCCTTCCATAGGTGGTAAAATTTAGCTAAAAATCAAGTGTGAATAAATGGCGCGATCAAGCCAAATGAAACAGCATTCCGAAGAAATGGGAAATACTACCCCCCAGGACGAATAGATGCCAGACAGCATGGTTAAATGGCAGGCGCTCCCAGGCGTAGAAAATAACACCCAGTGTATAGCTGAGCCCGCCGATCCCCATCCAGATCAACAGTCCCAAAGGAGCGGCTGACAGGAGGGGTTTCAGGGCGATTACCACCAGCCAGCCCATCAGTATGTAGAGTACCAACGACAGGGCATTAAAGCGATCGAAGAAGACAATTTTCATAACGATACCAAAAATTGCCAGACCCCAGATCAATCCGAATAAAGTCCAACCCCAGGGACCCCGGAGCACGGTTAGGGTGAGTGGTGTATAAGACCCGGCAATCAGGATGAAGACCATACTGTGATCAAGGACACGGAAAAAGCGTTTGACCCGGCGATTGGTAAAACTGTGATAGAGAGTTGACGTGAGGTAGAGGATGAACAGGGAAGAACCGAAGATACTGAAGCCTACCACCCGCCAGGCATCGCCTCGCAGGGCGGCAAAGACCACTAGCAGGACCAGGGCCGCAATGCTTAGAGCGGCGCCGATGCCATGGGTAATGCTGTTGGCAATTTCTTCGCCCAGACTGGGATACTTAAATTTTAAGCTGATTTTATGTTTTTTAATGGTCATTATGTGATAATTAAAACGTGTATTTAATGAACAGGGTAGGAATGAACCACCAATCCTTTTCACGGGGATTGCCAGATGCATCGAAATATTCTTTAGTTGTGGTCCAGGCACCGGGAAATGCGCGTGATATTTCCATTTCCAATCCGATGCCTGCTTGACCGAAATTAACCAGCAATTGCGGTTCAGCTTGAATTGACCAAGTCGGCCCGGTGCTGTTGGTCCAGAAATCCAGATTACCGAGCAGCGTGAAACGCTGACTCAGTGGAATGAACCATATGACTGTAATCTGAAAAGTTAAACTGTTGTCACCCTCTTGCCGCCGCAATAACAGGTCTACCGGAATTACATATTCACCAATCTGAAAAGGATAACTGATTCCTCCCAACCAGGCTGAATGAACGGCGGAAAAAAGATTTAATGAATCTCCAGGTAGGAAATAGA
>DAOWAH010000092.1 GCA_030634675.1 Fidelibacterota bacterium | reverse complement strand
TGTCGGTGAACCAAAACTGGACGGATTGGCGGTGGAATTGATCTATGAAAATGGTCGGTTGGTCACCGGCTCCACCCGTGGCGATGGCACCACCGGGGAGAATATCACCGCTAATCTGCGGACGGTACGCAGTATTCCACTGCAGTTACGAACCGCTGAATTACCAGCTCCGACTTTGCTGGAAGTGCGCGGTGAAGTGTTTATTTCCAAGACTGACTTTGATAAACTGAATGCTCAGCGCAGCGCTGCCGAGAAGGTGACTTTCGCCAATCCCCGTAATGCCGCCGCCGGCAGTTTACGGCAACTTGATCCGGCGGTTACCGCTGGCCGGCCATTATCGATTTTCTGTTATCAGGCCGGGACAATTAAAAGCGATACCTTCTATTTCACACATTGGGAATTTTTACAAGATTTAAAAAAATGGGGCTTCCCGGTCAATCCGCTTATTAAAGTTTTGAAGACCGCCAGTGACATCGTCGATTACCATCAAAGCATGGAAAATCAGCGCAACGAACTGCCCTACGAAATTGATGGGGTGGTGATTAAAGTCAATTTCATCCCTGATCGTGAGCGACTGGGGATTCGCAGCCGTTCACCGCGCTGGGCAATCGCCGGAAAATTCAAAGCTCAGCAGGTAACAACTCAAATAGAAAAAATAGAAGAGCAAGTAGGTAGAACCGGTGCAATAACACCCGTCGCCCGCTTAAAGCCAGTGAACATAATGGGGGCTCTGATAACTAATGCAACTTTGCATAATCAAGACGAAATTGATCGAAAAGATATCCGAGTAGGGGATACTGTTTTTATTGAACGAGCTGGCGATGTAATTCCAAAAGTAGCAAAAGTTATTTTGGATTCTGAACATTATGAGCGCCCCAAGTATACGATTCCACCAAAATGTCCTGCATGCAAAAAAGATATTTATCGATTACCCAATGAAGCGGTTGCCCGCTGCCAGAACCTGGCCTGCCCGGCTCAGATCAAAGGCCGGATCGAACATTTTGTATCTAAGGGCGCGCTGGATATCGACGGGTTCGGTACCAAGCTGGTGGACCAGTTGGTGGAAATCGGCCGGATTAACTCGGTGGATCAGTTATTCGGATTAACGGCAGAGGAACTGGCCGGGCTCGAGCGCATGGGTGATAAATCCGCCGCTAATATTATAGCCGCGATTGAGGCCGCCAAACGGACCACTTTCGCCCGTTTTGTTTATGCCCTGGGCATAAGAAATGTAGGAGAGCATTTGTCACGTATTTTGGAACGGGAATTGGCTGGAGATATTCAACGCTTCATGACGTCCACTATAGATGAATTGATTACAATTGACGAGGTTGGACCGATAGTGGCGGAATGTGTGGTACGTTTCTGGTCTGATTCGACCAACCGTTCGATTGTGGAAGCCTGTCTGGCGGCGGGAGTTAAATTAGATGAGCCGGTCGTACTCCCGGGGCTTGATTTATCCGGGAAAACATTTGTATTCACCGGCAGCCTGGAGCAGTTCACCCGTAGCCAGGCCAAGGAAATGGTGGAAAACCTTGGTGGGCGGGCCAGTGGCTCGGTCAGTACCAAAACAGATTATGTCGTGGCAGGACCAGGGGCCGGTTCAAAGTTAAAGAAAGCTGAAGAATTGGACATTACAGTACTGTCAGAAAATGAGTTTCTGGAGTTAATTAATTCCTGATTCAGGGCGGCTAATGCAAAAAACAGCTTTCTTCCTGTCTTTGTTGCTGTTATTTACTTCGCTATCGGCTACTGACTGGCGCGCCCTGGATACCAGCCTGTCTCTGAGCCTCCAGGGCAGTAATAACTATCCCCATGCGGACTACCTGTTTGAATCGGTTTCCCTGCTGACCCCGGCGGTTGAAGTGGGCAATGCTTTCTATTTCAGACTGGATGCTGATACTGATAGTTTCCAATCGATTGCAATCACGTTAATCAGCACCCAAGTCCTTACCGCCGGATTAAAATACCTGATTGGCCGGCCCCGTCCCGTGCGTACCTACCAACCACGAATGTGGAATACCCGGATAACGCCGTCATTTCCATCGGGGCACACTGCTTCATCGGCAGCTTATGCTACCCTAATCAGTTTGCAATATCCCCGCTACACGCCCCTTATGGCTGGATTTGCCCTTTTGTCCTGTTATAGTCAGATTTATGTTGGTAACCATTATGTCAGCGACGTCATGGCTGGCATGCTTTTGGGAGGGCTGGTTGGCTACCTTGTAAATGAAATCGTAGCAGAAGACGCCTGGTCAAAAACTACCGGTGAACCAGGTCTGGCACGTATTCGAATCGGCTATGTGCTCTGACGGGCCTCAGTTCTAGTAGTGTAAGGCCGCATAACCCACAGCCAGACCCAACAAGCAACCACTATCCGCGCGATTGCTACGGATCTTTTTTACTTCCTTGAGCCAAGATTGTCGGTAATTATCCTGATACACCGTTGATTGAGAACTTATCTTCCGGACCAGATGATCAGGCAAGCGGGGATCACCAGCCACCAGCTCTACGATAATCTTTGCTGCCAAGCCAGCCAGTATACCGGCTGTAATTTGATCTTCATCCGTCTCATTCTCATAGCTGTACAACATTCCGGTTGATGCAGCAAGGGTCGGTAAAAACCAGATGAATCGCCGTTGGTAGTCCTGAGCATCCAGACGCCCCTGATCCCGACCGGCCTTAATATCAGGATCCCGGGGTTTGGGCTTAAGTCTTTTAGCCACGCTGCTAGCAGTTGTATCGATCGCTTCGCCAACCGAGGTCAAAATATTTTTTAATACGTCCAAGCCCTGTTCCACCGTCTCATCAGAAAGCATCATCATATGGTCCGTGCGGCGTGGGGACAATGGCGATGGGTTATGATCCCCTGCCAGCTCTCTAGTAATTTCCGCTGTGATCTCCAATAGTCCATCGATCGGTCCGGAGTAATCACGGGAAACAGCCTTCAGTATTTGGGCCGACTCCACATCGAAGAGACGCACATCCATGGTATAACTGGTACCGATCCGGCCCACAGTACCTCCTACCATCTGCTCGACACCCAGGATCATGCCCGCCTGTACCAGACATTCATTGGTTGAACAACCTGATTGTTGAAAACCCTGTTCCTTGAGAATCGCTTCCATCTGTGAGCGTTCCACTACTTGATAACGCCCATTCTGAACCAGGTTGGAACGGAGGCGCTCCGTCAGGATATCCGCTTCCTGGGCCGAAACCCCCCGACCCTCTAATGTCAGAACAGCAATTGGCAGCGCTAATGCTGGGCGATCCTGACCGGTTGAGTCAACCGCAGTTTGACCGTTGCTAAATCCGATAAGTAGGGTGAGTACAGTTAATCTAATTTTCATTCTGTTCGTGATCCCGTTTACTAATTCAATGGTATGAACCTCATGGCAAGCCATAGCCCCACTATTCCGCCGCAAGCAGCGAGGAATTTAACCTGCCCCTTCTCGTCCGCCGTAGTTGTCCGCGAAGGCGGATTAAATACCACTTAAGGTAATAATTCGTGCCGATTGCCAAGCGTAATTTATCACAATTTACTTATCTGTTCCGGCATAGGCCAAATCGACCGATACGCGGATCTGGTCTTTTTCCAGCACCAGCTCCTGGGAGATAGTGGTTACGGTGATACTCCTGGTCTTCGATTTTGAGGTTTGCATTTCAATTGTCTTCTGCACCGGCTGAGGTCCATTAAATTCGAATTTCGGCTTATAATATTTAGCTATATCTACTTGCCCGACCTTTATTTTTTTACCCAGAACTTTGATATATATCTTGAAAATTGCCTTTTCGACTTCCATCAAAATCTTGTTTTTCTCGACATCGAAAGTCACATTGACCTTGCTCTTTAGCTTGTCACTGAATTTGAAGATACCGGCATCCAAATCCACCGTAGCCAAGAAGGTTGCCGAACCAGGTTCGAAATCAAAACTGGCTTTCTTGACTTTCCATTTATATTTGACCCCACTGCTCTTGCCTTTGCCAGAAACCGGACCAACGGCAGCGATAAAATCATTGACCGTTTTCTCAGTAATAACAACCGACACATCGGCGGCTTGAGCAGCACAAAATAGCATGATAATAAGTACAATGGTTCTGTTAATCATACTTCCTCCGTTGTTTTATGATCTGTTAAATCCTTCGTGTACTAAAATAAAGCTTGAGTTTATTTCACAGGTCGATAATTTTAACCATTGGAATGTTTGGCTCAAGATACTAAAAAAGCCAGTTTTAATTTGATTGATTACCTAAGGGTACCATAATTATGATGAAAATCGAAAATGTAGTTGATGATATTGTTCTATTGATATTGGATAAGCCCGAACCCCTGAAAGACTTGGGATTAAGCCAGAACTCAATCTACACTAGAATCAAGGGTTATGATGAATACGGCCTGTGGATCGAACATCCCGGATTAAAAATCCCCCAATTACCCAAGGATAAGGATATCAAGGCTGGGAAAGTGCCAAAGAGTCTTAAATTTCAAACAGTTGTGGCAACCGTTTTGATTCCCTGGAATTTCGTTGCTTCTATCGTCCACTTTCCAAAAGTGGAAGGTTTTGATTTCCCGAGTCCCTTTGAACACCAAATAGGATTTGAAATTAGTGATAAAACCACCAGCGATTGAAATACAGGGCCTGACTAAGGCTTATAACGGTGTCAAGGCCCTGCAGGGAGTTGATATCATTATCGAGGAAGGTCAGTTTTACGGACTGCTGGGTCCTAATGGGGCCGGGAAGTCGACCACGATCAATATTTTAACCGGGCTGGTTCGCCGTGAGGCAGGGAGTACCAATATATTTGGCCGGGACACAGTAAAAGATTTCCGCTTTACCCGTGCTCAGTTGGGGATTGCCGCTCAAGAATTACCTATCGACTGGTTTTTCCCGATCGAAAAACTGCTGGCTTTCCAGGCCGGATACTACGGTATTTCAAAGCGGCAGGCCCAAGCTCGAATCGATGAACTGTTAGAACGGCTGGGTCTTAGCAAAAAACGGAATTCCCGCCTGCGTCAATTATCCGGGGGAATGAAACGGCGCTACCAAATAGCCAAAGCTCTGGTTCATGACCCAAAAATAATCATTCTGGATGAACCGACCGCCGGAGTGGATGTGGAACTGCGCCATGAATTATGGGACTATTTACGGGAGCTTCACAAAGCCGGAAAAACAATTTTGCTCACTACCCACTATATCGAAGAGGCTGAATTACTCTGCGAGGAAGTGGCGATAATTGATGAGGGCAAGATCATCAAGCAGGGCCAGCCCCAACAACTGACCCGCGAATTGGGCCGTTCCGGAGTAACTATTCATCTTTCCGGATGGCACGAGGATCTACCGGACCTGCTTAGCGAATACACCTGTACCGATTGCGACCAGGGACGCCTTCATTTTACGATGCGCGAACCAGAGCAAGCCTTACCCAATATAATCAAAATTCTGGTGGAAAAAGGTTGCCATATCCACCGCATCGAAACCGAAAAATCATCCCTGGAAGATGTGTTTTTATCACTGACCGGCAAAGGAATCGACCGATGACCGGCCGGATAAACTGGATCGGATTAGGGACCCTGATCCAGCGTGAGGTTGGGCGCTTTTTTTCAGTTTACCGCCAGACTGTTCTGCCGGGCCTGATATCGTCAACCCTGTACATTCTGGTATTTGGTTTTACGCTACAGCGGCGGATTGCAGAAATCGATGGTGTCAGTTATACTTTATTCATCATTCCCGGCTTGATCATGATGAACACCCTTTCCAATGCCAGCGCCAATACATCTTCTTCCATGCTGCAAATGAAGCTGCTTCAGCAACTACCCGATATTCTTACCGCTCCATTGTCCAGTCTGGAACTGAGTTTAGCGTACATAATAGGCGGTACGGTACGGGGGACGGTTAATGGAATTCTGGTGATGTTGTTGGGCATGGCTCTGGTGGGATTACCCATACAGCACCCGGTTTTAACAATCGGATTTATTATTCTGGTATCTTGGTGCTTTGCCAGTATGGGATTGCTACTTGGGCAACTGGCCGATACATGGGATCAACTGGCCATGCTGAATAATTTTTTCCTGACACCGCTTAGCTTTCTCGGTGGTATATTTTATTCCATTAAAATGCTGCCGGACTGGGCTCAAACCATCAGTTTCATCAATCCGATTTACTACATGATCAACGGTATCCGCTACGCTACAATCGGGGTCTACGATTCTCGACCGTCGGTCAGCTTTCTGATGGCAGCATTAATGACGATCATCTTTACCGCGGCTGCCATGCTGCTAATGCGCAGCGGTCGCAAGATCAAGCAGTAAGCACTACCTGTGCAGCCAGTCACATAAACGGATCAGCCGTTACAGTGTAAGCAATAATGGTATTTTAATTAAAAATCGATGTCTTAAATTCCGTTTGTAATTCGGGAAGCAATAACATGAAAAAGATCATACAACTGTCACTATTTTTATTGCCACTGTTTATTTCGGCTCAAGTGGTACAGCCGAATATCACCGAAGAAAAAATGCGCCTGCTGATTCTGCCCTCCACCGCAAGTGAGCGGTTTGAGGAAATCGCCACCCAAGTAACCGGAATTGTCGCCAGTGAAGCTACCCGCTTGGGCCGCTTTGAGATCATTGATCG
>DAOWAH010000174.1 GCA_030634675.1 Fidelibacterota bacterium | reverse complement strand
GGTATTACTACCACCTGGTATGGAGCTATTCGGGGCGGCAGGCGTAAACCTTTATCATCACCATGCGTCATGACTACAGCTCCCACCAGACGCGTGCTGACGCCCCAACTGGTGGCGTAAACCAGTTCTTCCCGGTTATCTTTATTCTGGAAAGTTACATCAAAAGCCTTGGCAAAATTCTGCCCGAGATTATGGGTTGTCCCGGCTTGGAGAGCTCGTTTATCCTTCATCATCGCTTCGATACAATAGGTGTGCTCGGCACCGGCAAATTTCTCGGCTTCTGATTTGAGTCCGGTAAGGACCGGCATTGCGAGATAGTCTTCGGCCAACTGACGGTAAAGTTCCAGAATCAACAGGGCTTCCTGCTCGGCTTCTTCAGCCGTAGCGTGGGCTGTGTGCCCTTCCTGCCAGAGGAATTCGGTGGTGCGCAGGAACAGGCGGGTACGCATCTCCCAGCGGACAATATTAGCCCACTGGTTGATCAACAGCGGCAAGTCCCGGTAAGACTGGATCCATTTCTTATACATCGCCCAGATCACCGTTTCGGAGGTGGGACGTACGATCACTTCTTCCTCCAGCTTGGAGGCGGGATCAACCACAACACCGCCATCGGGACCAGCCATCAGCCGGGTGTGGGTCACAACGGCACATTCCTTGGCGAAACCTGCCACATGTTCGGCTTCCCGACTCAGATAGGATTTAGGGATGAACAGGGGGAAATAGGCATTTACATGACCGGTATCCTTAATCATCTTATCCAAGGCTTCCTTGATATTATCCCACAGGGAAAAGCCGTAGGGTCTGATGACCATAGTACCTTTCACAGGACCGTAATCGGCCAGTCCGGCTTTGTTTACCACTTCGGTATACCAGGCTGCGTAATTCTCACTTTGCGGTGTTACACCTTTTGACATAATCTTTCCTTTAATAATAACCACCAAGGCACAAAGAGCACTAAGGAATTTAATTGTTTTAAAAACCTGCGCCGATATTGCCGGTGGGAAACATCTAAAAAATCGAAGTGGAAATTACCGGTGAGTGAGAAGGCTTTCAATGGGTAATCAGTGTTGGAAAAGGTCTAGCTGTTCGGAATCATAGGTTAAGAGCGGCGATGATTCTCGTGATCAGTCTATTAATCAATATTTATTCCGTTCTTTCTGTGCTCTTGGCCTGACCATCGTAGTCCAGGCCTGGCAGGACGTAAATAGGTGTCTTTGTTCTTAATAAGCAATATCCTCTATCGTAAATTGCCACCATGCTCACCAACGCCGAAATCAAGCGCATCCGCTCGTTAGCCCAAAATAAATATCGCCGGCAATATAATCAATTCGTGATTGAAGGCACGCGATTAATGGAAGCTGCCGTAACAGCTGAAGTGAAATTCGATGCTCTGTACCTGACCGAACATTTTCAAAACAACCCGGAATACCAGCCCCTTATCGCCAGATTAAAAACGGCAAAATATATCTGGGAACCGGTGAGTGAGAATCAGGCTAAGAAAATGTCCGATACGGTTTCACCGTCTGGTATTCTGGCGCTTGCCCCCTTGCCGGCCCCCCAACCCCTGACACCTGAAACCTTACCAAAAGGTCCCTGGCTCTATCTCGATGGCCTGGCCGATCCCGGTAACCTGGGAACCCTATTGCGCACCGCCGCCTGGTTTGGCGTAACCAACATTGGCCTTTCCCCGGATTGTGTCGATCCCTGGAACCCCAAAGTGGTTCGCGGCGGAATGGGCGCTCATTTTATCTTAAACCTGTTTCCTGACGTTACTTTGACGGAACTAAAATCGACTGGCGGCACACTGTTCGGCGCCGATATGAGCGGTGTTCCGCTTAATATAATTAAAAAAACTCAAATTACTGATTGGGTGCTGGTCCTAGGCGGGGAAGCCCACGGCCTTTCCAAAGAAACACGGGAATTGATTGACCGGTTTATCAGCATACCAAAAGCCGGCATTGGCGAATCGCTAAATGTTGCTGTGGCGGGTGGAATCCTGTTGGAAATATTGACCGCTCCATCCTGATTTCGGACGGAACATATATTTTCTTTCTGCCCCGGCAAACGTAATTTCCAGCGTCATGAACAACCAGGAGATAGACCAAAATGAACCGGACCCCCACAGCCGCTACCGCTTTTGCCGTTGTTCTAATGTCGGTTGTCCTGGCCGCCCTGCTCACGGCCATCGTCGGTCTGTCCCTCGATCCTGAGACGGGCCGGAAATTCCTGATTTATCTTTCTATTTTTATCGGGCAGGGTTTCATGGCCGTGCCACTGGTACTCTATTTATTAAACCGCCGCGTTTCCCTGGTAAAATCCCTGCGCCTGAACCCGGTGGAATCCAAGGACATCCTGGCCACGGTTCTGATAGCGGTCGGAGCAGTATTTATTTCCGAAGAATTAGATCACCTGATGAAATTCCTTATCGCTGACCCACAGATGATCGAAAACATCGGTGAATATCTGCTGGTGGATTCATTCGCTTCCGGGTTACTCCTGTTTATTGGTGTAGGTATCTTTGCCCCGATCGGAGAGGAATTATTATTCCGCGGTTATCTACAACAATTCCTGGAAAAACACTGGCAGGATGTGACCAAGGCTGTGCTGGTTACCGCATTGACCTTTGCCCTGATCCATCTCAATCCTTACTGGGTCATCCAGGCTTACCTGATGGGCGTCGTCCTTGGTTATCTGGCCTGGCGAACAAATTCGGTCCTGCCGGCAATTATTTGCCACGGCGTTTACAACAGCCTGGCTCTGTTAATCTCCAATTTATTTCCAACTGAAACGGCTTTCTATTACTGGGGTAGCCATGTTTCACCCCTCTGGCTGTTGCTGGCAGCCGGCATAACAGCTACAGGTTTTTACCTGTTACACAACCGAGTTGAGGTCACCACATGAAAAAAGAAATGTTCGGACATGAGATTGCTGTCCTCAGAGATACCTTCCGGCGTCTGTTACGGCGTCACGCTAAGGTCAACCTAATAAAATTAATCGAAAAGACCCACCCGGCGGACCTTGCCCTGATCTATCGTTATTTCAATGACGACGAACAAAAAACGCTTTTTAATATGATGGAGCCCAGCGAGGAAACGGCTGAATTCCTTGGTGAACTGGATGAATCCATTCTGGCTGTTTTACTGGTAGATGAATCACCGCAACGTATCACTGATGTAATTCGTGAAGCCAGTTCCAACGACCAGGCTTTTATTCTGGGCTTGTTACCGGAAGAATTATCCCGGGCTGTTCTGGAATTAATGAAAAAGGAGGAGCAGGAGGAGCTGGAAGAGATCATGGGTTACCCGGAAGACAGTGCCGGGAGCCTGATGTATACCGATGTCTTCACTCTTCATGAAGATACCCTGGCCAAAGAGGCCATCGCGGCGCTCCAGAGTTTTGAAAGTGCGGAAATGGTCTTTTATCTCTATGTGACCGATGAGGATAGCCATCTGTCCGGGGTCATTTCCCTGCGCGATCTGGTAACAACCCCGCCCGATATTGCCCTGAAAGATCTGATGGTCAAGCATGTTTATTCCGTGCGACCCGAAACCGATCAGGAGGAGGTTGCCAAAATCGTATCCCGCTACAATTATCTGGCCGTGCCGGTTGTTGACATGGATAATCACATTCTCGGGATTGTTACCGTGGATGATGTTGTAGATATTATTCGTGAAGAAGCCACTGAAGACTTTTTGCAGATGGCCGGTGTCGGTAAAGACCGGGAAATACTATTGAAATCAAGCTGGGACAATGCCAAAAGCCGCCTGCCCTGGCTATTTGCCAGTCTGATTGGCGGTATCACTGCGGCTTTGATCATCGGTATTTTTGAAGAAATGCTGGAAACTTGGCTGGCTCTGGCGGCTTTCATTCCGGTGATTATCGGCATGGGCGGTAATATCGGTACCCAGTCTTCCACAATCGTGGTGCGCGGCCTCGCTACCGGGCGCATCGATGTTGGGAATACTCTCACGGTGATGTTCAAGGAAATCCGAGTGGGATTAATTTTAGGTGCTTTTTACGGACTACTACTCGGTGTGGTAACCTATTTCCAGATTATTGATGGTCCTCAAAACCTGGGAATTGTGGTTGGTCTGAGTATCTGCGCCTCGATGTCGATCGCCGCCTCGATTGGTACTTTTGTACCTCTGTTTTTAAGGCGAATGGATATCGATCCGGCCATCGCTACGGGACCATTTGTAACCACCAGTGTCGATATTCTGGGGGTTTTATTGTATTTCATGATCGCTACCGCCTTACTGCCCTTGGGATGAGTTTACTTTATTTGACCCTGGCTCTCAGCCTGGGGCTGTATCTGTTTTTTGTGCTGTTTTTTCTAAGCGGTTTGTTCCGCCTGAAACAGAGCCCGCTGATGGCGCCCGACAACCTTTCGAAGGCAACGGTAATTGTAGTGGCGCGCAACGAAGCGAAAAACCTGCCGGGACTCCTGACCGACTTAGTTAAACAAGATTATCCAAAAGAATTGTTGGAAATAATAATTGTCGATGATCGCTCCAGCGATGAAACCTGGAATATAATCGATACTTTTGCTGGCAATAACCC
>DAOWAH010000362.1 GCA_030634675.1 Fidelibacterota bacterium | reverse complement strand
GCTTATTCCCGTACCTGGACCACTGGCAGCGGTGCCGGTTATCGGGCGGTAGAATCTGACCTGGTATGGAATGCCCGCGATTTTCCACCCAGTCCAACCGGTGCACCAGGTCAGCAGGACTTACAAAGTACTATTGCCCATGAACTGGGTCATCACCTGGGGTTGGGCCATGCCGGTCCGGTGGGTGGACCTCCCGGGGTGGGTCCCTTGATTGTTGCAGCAACTATGTACGGCTATGGCATCAGTGGTGACACAACCGGACGGTCCCTGCATATCGATGACATTGGCGGGGTCTCTGCTATTTATCCGGTATGGAAGTTACAGGGTATGGTCACCTATGCAGCATCAGGTTCCCCTTTTGATGGGGTCGCCATCACCTCCCCTGACGTATTTGGAGCAGAAGTATATGCCCCAATATTTTCGAATAATGTTTATCAAAGACCGGGGTATTTCCGTGATACAGTGACTGTTGCGGCTGACGGATCTTACGACGTCACCATTCTAAAACAAAATTTTGATCTCACAGCAGTATACTATGGTTACCAGAACCAGGTGGCAGCGGTAGCCTTTAATAATCCCGGGGGCATCGGTCAAACGGAACTTCAAACAGTCGATTTCCAGATGCAGCTGAGTCCGATGGCCAACATCTCCGGAATTGTTTCCGATTCCGTTACGGGTCAGCCGGTACAATCCAGAATCCAGCTAGCTGTCACCAGTGCAAAACCGGGTGTACCGCAGGGATTTCTGGCAGATACCACCACTGGAATGAGCGGGGATTTTAGCATTACTGTTCCTGCCGGAGAGAACTATGAGATCTATTTCGTTCCGGAAGCCCCATATTCCAGAAAGACGCTGGTTATCGATGATCTTCCTGATGTCGGTGTTTCGCTGAGTGTCCAGGTAAATGCGGCTGATATTATGTTTGTCAATGATGATAATACCACCGATTTTGAATCATTTTTTGTATCGTCATTAGAAAATGTGCAATTGTCCTATCATCTCTGGAGAACTTTTGAACAGGGTGTCCCGGACAGTAGTGTATATAATAAATTTACCTTCCCTAGCCGCGTAATTTGGTATACCGGGAATGCCGATACTTCTGTTTTATCCGAGGAAGAGCAGCTCAGTTTAATTAACTTATTGAATGGTGGCGGGCGGTTATTTCTAACGGGTCAGAACATCGCTGAAAGTAGTTCCAGCGATACCTTACTTGTGGGCTACCTTGGAATTGTTTTTGATCAGAATGTACTGGGTCCGATTGTCAGGGGTGTTGAGAATGATCCGATAGGGGACGGATTATTTATGAGCACCGCAGGTGCCGCAAATAACCAAACCTCCAAAGATGGACTTCTCATTAGCGGAAATACCCAGGTAAGTCTCCAGTATGGCCCAACCACACCCATGGGAATAGCGGGTATTCGGGCTGAAGATGGCAGCCAGGGCTGGAAAAGTGTTTACCTGGGATTCGGCTTCGAATCTATCAACAATACCGCTGGTCTCAGGGATACCTTACTCACCAGGATTTTCAAATGGTTTGACACAGTCACCGGTATTGATCATCCCATGGGAGATTATTCGGATCTGTTACCAGGTTCCTTTGAACTGTTCCAGAATTATCCAAATCCTTTCAATCCCCAGACCACCATTCGCTTTGCGGTACCGGAGCCGTCGGAGATTCAGATCATTGTCTATAATTCACTGGGTCAGAAAGTCAGGTTGTTAACCAGAGAGAATTACTCGCCCGGTTACTACGAAGTTGTTTGGGATGGTCGGGATGATTTTGGCAGCCCGGTAGCCTCTGGCGTCTATTTTTATAAGATGATCAGTGAAAGTGGAATAGATCGGGCCAGGAAACTTCTTCTTCTAAAATAGTATCATATGATACCTTAGTCGGTATGGCAAAATTTATTTTGACAGGATTAACAGGATTAACTAATATAACTAACATTTCTCACATTGTAACTAATTGGTATTATGATGGTTACTGAAATTATGTACCTTTTAGACTTCACACCTTATTTTAGCAACTATACCGCAAAACTTTATAAATGAGAAAATAATCCAATTATTTTCCATGACATTTCAAATTTCAGCAATATTATGCTTTAAATCCTATGTTTGAAGTGAGAAATGTTAGGTAGGGATTTGTTTCTTTTCTGTGATATATAACTTCGCCTTGAATATATTTCATTTATCCCATCGGGATTGAGTGAGC
>DAOWAH010000183.1 GCA_030634675.1 Fidelibacterota bacterium | reverse complement strand
GTTCCAGTTGACGATTGTCCGGCATAACTCGCTAATTTAATAAAATCCATTTCACAATCAATATTCATAGCACGCATCAGATCCGCAAGGAAAATAAAACTACCATTCAATATTCCAATCAGAATCGGGACTTCCTCTTTAAAACGATTCGAGATATCATCAGCTAGTGCCTGCACACGCTGTTCGATCTGTTCAGCTGAAATAATCATTTCCAGATCATAATCGGTTTTTATCATCATTTACCAACTTTATGTTCAATTGAAAGTTCCACAATTGACTGCGTGTGCGGAGTAATCCTGACCAAATTGCTGATTCTATGGCCGCATACCCAGATAATTTCTTCATCAGCCAGCAACACCAGCTGATGTCTTTTCTGGAATCGATCAACCTGCTCATCAATTAAAAAATCACTGATTTTTTTTCTACCTTGCATTCCGAGTGGTTGAAAACGATCACCGGGCTGCCAGGTTCTAATAATCAGGCTTTTACCATGCAAAAAACCTTCATCAATATACTCTACCCAAGGTGTACCGGTAAATTGTTTAACTTCCTTCACTGATCGCCATTTAAGGAGAAAATAACCGCAGGTCGTCTTCGAATTCCGCACTACGGGTTGGCAATACTGCTTAGATTCAGTATCCTGTGATAATAGCCAGTTTCCCCGATCACTGAGCAGTATCCAACCGCCGGGTAATTCATGAAATCGTCCCGTTGACGGATTAACAAGAAAATTATGGAGTGAATTCCAGCGATGGCGTCGCCAGGGCTGGTCATTTCCGCCGATTAATTTCCGGATCATTGCCAGTTTTAACAACCGCGGTAATTCGGATAAATATTTTCCATCTATCCGGAGAGAATTACTAGTAACGTCTTGAACGACATCATGATGAATCCGGTCTAGAATAAATTTTAGTGCATTATCATAATCGGTAGCCCGCTCACACAAAAACTGAATAGATTCTAATAAATTCGGGTTGTCTTTCTGCCATCGTTTTACGATAATATGCCTGATGTAATTTCGTGGAATATTTATATCTGCGTTAGAGCTATCCTCAACCCATTTGAAACCTTTATCATTATTATACTTTTCCAAGGCACTCCGATCAAAGGACAACAATGGACGGATGATATTTCCGCGCTGTTCACGAATACCTTTCAAGCCTTCAATTCCACTTCCCTCACCGATACGCATTAATACAGTTTCCGCCTGGTCATTCAAATGATGAGCCGTCGCGATGAAATCATATTTTTCAATTTTACACAGCTCCTGTAATACCCGGTATCGTTCTTCACGGGCCCAGGCTTCCGTACTCACATTCGGTGATTTCTCGGCCGGGTCAAGCGCTAACTCCCAGTATACAAGCTGTAATTTCCGACATAACTTTCTCACAAAATCAGCTTCAACATCTGAATCCGAACGTAAATGATGATTCACATGAGCAATACCGATCCGTAAATCCTGTTCCTGCGAAAGCCGATGAAAAAGATGGAGCATGGAAATCGAATCCGAACCACCGGATACTGCCAGCAAAACGCTGGATTCGTTAAACGAATCCCATTTTGCCGTAATATTTTGGTAAAACTGCTGATACAAGCTATTCCGGTGAGAATTATTGGATTTAGCAGACATGGTTAATACATATCAGACTGTTGCAAAATTTCCGACCAGGTGAACCATAATGAAAATAAGACTACATTGGCAACGAATCAGTGCTAACAATACGGTGCTGCAATGGTCGGATAAATGGATTACCCGACAATTCCAGTTCCCGGTTTGTGTCCGGACCATGACCGCAATGAATATGATCTTCAGCATTCAAATGCTGAAACAGATGTACTAATGATGTCTCTAATTCAGACCAATTCCCCCCGGGAAGATCAGTTCGACCGATGGACCCACGAAACAATGTGTCACCAGTAAAGACATGATCATCAATTCTCAGACAGACCCCGCCCGGGGTATGGCCTGGAGTCACAATGCAGGTTATACTGAACGGTCCAATCTCCAGCGGTTGGTCAGTTTCCAGCCAGGCATCCACTTCCGGTGCTTTCCGGGGTTGCAATCCAAACATCTGATAAGAGGACTCCGCTGAATCCAGAACCGGTTTCTCATTACGGTGGAGATAAAACGGAATTCCAAAGTGGTCTTTAAGTTCCGCCACCGCACCGATATGATCCATGTGGGCATGGGTATTGATAATAGCCAATGGAGTTATTTGCAATTGTTCGACTGTTTCAGTTAAACGCTGGGCTTCATCACCGGGATCGATAAATAAAGCGGATTTGAAATCCATTTCTTCAATTAGAAAAGTATTTTCTTGAAAAGGACCCGTGACAAAATTATGGACTTTGATAATTATATCTCCTGGAAAAAGAGGTCAGACAAACACTGAATTTTATCTTCGTAGGAGTGTGGAAACATTAACCACTCGGTCGCCGAGATACTGCTTAAAAGTGAATTTCCATCCTGGGGTGTGAAACAAAATCCACAGATTTCATGCTCATTACGTACATTCAAAGTTTGCACCACAATGACGGCTTGATTCAAAATACGACCATAATGTCCCTGGTCACGTCCAAAGGAAAACACTGTACTGGTCATGTCCTTAGTTGTCATGGCAACCAGCGGATTTGCCTTTAAACGGTCTTTAACATCATTTAAGGAAGTTGGTTCTTTAACTTTAAGATCGAACCATAATACATGCATGTACTGGCTGTTGACTTTCATAGCTGAAGAGAAAAGATCAAGGTCCATGTTCAGAGTTCGGAAAAGAGCCGCCGCATCCTTAGCATGGTGCGAACCATATTTTTCGGAACCATGACGACCAACCTGCGGAGCAGGTATGTAACTTTCTATCTGGCTGAGATCATTGGCGCGGCGTATACACACAAAACGGGCATCTATTAGATTATCCGGATCAACGTCGTCATGAAGAGCTAAGGTCCGCGTTATACAGGCCAGATTGTGAGTATTGCAGGAAACGATCTGGATAAAATTATCTTCACCCGATATCAAAGCTTTATCATTGACACCACGGGCATATTTTTTCCCAAATCCGTCTTCGCTACCTTGTGCCAGGAAACCTTTTACTGTGTCTTTATATTTTTGGTAGTATTCTTCTTTATGGTAGTTACCAATTCCCTTTGGCGTACAATCAATTATTACCGATGCGCGCTTGATCGATTCCTCGGTCTCAAGTTCCGGGTCCATTCCAAATTTTCGAAATTCGTGGTAGCGCTTTTCATCGACTGATAAGCGGGCTCCTCGATGGAGTAAGCCATGTATCTTGGGACGATCACTTTTTAGGGGAGTATTCTTATGAAAAGTTACTTCATCAATCCCCAATTGAGTGCGGTAATCACAGAGTAATCCAATCAGAGGTTCCCCGATTGTACCGGTTCCAACGACATGCACAATTTTACGCGGCATTATTTTCCCTTGTTTTCGGTTTTTGTTTGAGCAATCGTTTTCCTTTCCGGAACATGAGCAGGAACCAGCTAATCAATGCAGCTAGAACGACGAAATAAGTAATGAAAAACTGGTTGAAAAATTTGTATTCCATTGCGAACCTATTGATTTTTTACCTTCAAATTCATTATATGCATTCTTACCCACAACATTAATAAATACAGCATCGTGAACGTGAATAATGAAAAGAAAAATGTCGCCATTATTCCGGTTGGCTGCTGAGCCATTTCCACCTGTGGATGCGATTGTACTTCAGGAGACCAGAAGCGCACTGAAATAAAGATAATCGGTACATCAATAAAAGCGATAATTCCCAGAATGGCGGCATAGCGGGCGACTCTCTCCGGAGCGCCACCAAATTCCCGGAGCATGAAGTAGCCGATGTAGATCAGGAATAATATAAAGGTAGTCGTCAGACGCGGCTCCCAAGTCCAGGCTTTTCCCCAAATCGCGCTGGCCCAGATTGGTCCGGTGATAAGAACTAATACGGTGAAAAACGTACCTAATTCCGCCGCAGCCAGACCCAGACGATCATAATTGAAATTCTTGGTTTTAAGAAACATTATTCCTGCGATTAACACAATAAAAAATGATAGAAACGCAACCCAGGCACAGGGAACATGGTAATAGAAAATCTTTTGAGCCCATTGCTGAATCGGATGCAGCGGACTATTAAATAAAATATTTGCCAGATTAATTATCATTAACAAGATCATTATGATAATCCCGGTTCGTAGGCGGCTATTGAATAGAGTCATAAGTATTATTCTTCTGTAATATGTTCAAAAAATAGATATCCAGCCAGACCAAAAACCAGAGCAAATGTAACCATTAAATTTAACCACAATTGCCAGCTCGCCAATGGTTTGCCATCAAACACTGCAGTGGTCGCTTTGACGGTGGCAATAATCTGTGGCGAAACCAGAGGGAACAGTAGAATCGGCAGTAATACTTCGCTCATTTTAGCCCGCATTG
>DAOWAH010000142.1 GCA_030634675.1 Fidelibacterota bacterium | reverse complement strand
GTGCTTTCAAGGGGATCCGGTACAGGTTTCCAGAGCAGCCTTACACTTGCGGTATCAAACAATTGTGTCTGGAAATGAGTAACCGGTAAGGGCTGTACAACATATTCGCGATTATACTGAACGGCAATAAATTTCAGAATCGCTTTATACATAGCTCGACCCACATCAAATTTGAAGCGCGGATCGTTGGCAAACTGCATATCAGTGAAATTCTGATGTGACAACAGCTCAACCAAAACGGCCGGTATATTGGGTCGATACGCCTCACTGTACCCGGCATTCATTAATGCCCGCCGTTGCCAATTGGGATCGTAATTAAAGCGAATATCATCCACTAATTGCGTTTGCATGATATCAGCCAAGTCCCGATTGGCCAACCGGGACATTCCATCGGGAAAAACCAGGTTCGAGTCGATATCTTCGTAACTGTAGATCGACAGTGTACCTACCACAGAATTATCGCTGGTAATTCCCGCATCGGTGTGGAAAGCCAACGAAACATCAACCGGAATTCCCAGACCCGCCGACAAACGATCACGGTTGGGTCCATAAGGCGTTCCGCGCAGATAATTGACCCATTCACCGCGACTCTGGTAATCGTCGGTGTAATCCAGTGTGTCCGCTTGCAGGTTGTAAACCAGTGTATCGTGAATGCCGGCATACTGCAAGTAATAACGTGCTGCTTCAAGATAGCGCGGACGGCGGCTGATTTGTCCATCACGGGCGATATTACCCATCCCGCCACCGAATTTTACGGCATCCGCTGATAGCACTTGTCCGGGTTTTCTACTTTTATTGGATAGTACTACTTTACCTGAGGCAGGATGGACTCCAGCTTTAAATTGAAATTTTCCCAGATAGATCCAGGTCCCGCCACCAATCTGCTGATTGATTATAAAATCAGTACGCCCGCCGTCATGATACACAGCATACATTGCATCAGTAGCGGAACTGTCGCAGGCATTATAAGTGATTTGAACGGAATATGCACCGGTTTCAGGGATTTCCGGAATCCATTCAACACGGGCGGTCTCCAGCGAATCAGTGCTTACTATTCTATGCGTACCGAGTTTAAACGGTGTAATGTTATTGCGATAGGGTGGCATACCAATGGCAAAGGCCGTATCAGGAGGAGTAGACCAGGCAATGGAATCAGAATAGGATATTTCATTGTAGAAAGCACTGGAATCAAATCTATCGTTATCAACAATAATCTCATTTACCTGAATGTCACGCTCGCGTGGGGTAAATACATTAGCACCGGCATTTTCAAGCATTGGGATCAGATAATTTAAAGTAAATGACAAGGGTAAAAGGTCTTCTACGGTCTGGAATAATCGCGGGCGTTGCCAGGACCAGTGCTTCCCAAAGTTGTTGTAATACCAGCCATGGCTCGGCCATAATGCTACCGAATGATTGAGCAACCCATCAACCGGTGAATATTTCCTGCTTACATTGGTAACTATCGCAGGGATTTGCGAAATCATCTTAGGTAAACGATTATAATCCAGGTTGTCACTGGTTCGATAAATATTGGGAATTAAATTCTCGATTGGTTCACCCAACGAGCGAATAGTAAGATTATAATTACGATAAGGCCAACCAAGGGTTTGTCGGTAGGCAGCATAAATAATAGCAGTATTTTCAGGACGAAAGGGTATGTATGAAAAATGTTTACTTAAATAAACATCAATTTGTTTGCTTTTCCGATCGGCAAACACCTGCTCAATATATGTTCTTTCATCAATTGGGAAATCTAACTTGGCCTTGATTCCGCGTTCAATGAATTTTTCAGTCCGTTTATGAACTTTTTTGGTAAGGCGGTCCATATCATGGTATTCATAAGCAGGTTTTACCAGGGCTTGGTTAATGGTACAACCGGATATAAATATCAATATCGGGATAACCGCAATGATCAACTTTGATTTGTTCAAGATAAGGACGTCTTTTCTACTAATTCTGGGTATGAAATTACTAACATAAATGATTTCATTATTTGGTGATTTGAAAAAGATTTCAGTCCAATTATTGTTCATTACTTTATCAGTGAAGCAGTTTAAACTTTACTTAAGCGTCTCTTAATTATTTAATGTACCGTATCTTCTAAAACAAATATATTCGCTCTAATGATTGATGGTGCCACATCTTTGTTCAACTTACGACTCTTTAACCATTTGTTATCATTTTTCCTGATCTTCGCCTTTATCGGTGGTTTGTTTAGTGCAGTACCCGATACACTACAAAACCAGGACGAATCTACCGCCGGGAAAGTAAAATTCTCAAATCGATACGATGTTCATTTACGACTTGGTACTCGAGAAACCGGAGCAAGTATTGTTTTTGGTCCTTATCGTGTTTATGAGTCAATCTATGTTGAATTGCAACCTAAACGGGAATTGATATTTTGGGAACAAAATGAGCTGAAACTTTATGGTGATTTATTGATCCAGTCGGTTAAACCTGAATTTTTATTTGTGGAATTCACGGAATATCCGTTATCGTGGATATCGGCTGCGATAAAAACTAAGTATCCGGAGTTTTATACTAATTTCAATCTTACGCCCGAATTCAATCTATTGCACAGTTTGGGTGCCGGTTATCAGGAACCATGGTCAATGAGTATATTTCTGGGAAAACTGGGCACATTCTGGGATCTAAATGAGAATTATGATTTAATCGTAGCCGCATCGGGAGCAGCAGGACTCGTAGCAACAGGGGGTCTGTACCAGATTTTTGATAATTATCTGGTAAGATCAAATTGGATGCGGTTGGAGTGGAAATTAAAAGGCGAGGGCAAGACCAGGATTTCATCCAATTACTGGGACATCAAAATGGGCTATCGCTGGTATGGTATCACAAACCTGCCAAATACAATCACTTTTTCTTTATCACGATTAAGAACAAATGAGAGTATGTTTGATTGGGGTCTAATGCAAAATACTAGTTTTAATTTCGAAATCCAGGTGCCGGCTACAGGAATAAATAATGACATTTCACGCCTGTATATCGCATTCGGGAAAGTGTTTCCAATAAAGATGTTTTTGGCTGGAATTAAAATTGGGTACGGTTTTGAACACCGTCAATTATATGACCAGCAGATGGGTGCTTTTAGTGCTGAAAAGCAAAGAATATCCGAAATCTATTTCCAACCTATGATTATATTTTAATCCAACTTTTTTAAGCTCCACACCTTCACAGATCTGATTCGAACCGTATCTCCTCCAAAGGGTCCGTTTGTTCCACTGCAACCTTGTTGCCACATTCTGTCAGATCCGCTTTTCATCCCTGACTTCACTTATTTTAGGTAGCAGAATAGCTATCGCTGCGAGCCTTGGCGAGTATGATTTTAATGGGGGTGGGGGTGTAAATTAAACGGGGACAATAATTTCAATTTACTGTCCCCGGGAAAATGAAATAGATTCGGATAGCTATTCGACTATTTCCAACAATTCAACTTCAAAGATTAGAGCGCTGTTAGGTTCGATATTGCGTGAACCGCGCTGGCCGTAGGCAATATCCGGATGAATATATAATTCCCACTTTGAACCGACCGGCATGAGCTGTAAAGCTTCAGTCCAACCCTTAATGACTTGAGTTGTGGCAAAAACTGATGGTTCACCACGTTGATATGAACTGTCAAATTCTTTACCATTAAGCAGGATACCGCGATAGTGTACTTTTACACGATCTTTAACACCGGGAATTAGTCCATCCCCTGCCTCAATGATCTTATATTGCAATCCACTGGGAAGAACAACTACCCCTTCCTTAGTGCTGTTTTCTTCTAAAAATTGTACGGCCGCAGCCAAGTTATTGATACTGGCTTCCTTACGTTTTTCAGTTTGAATGGTTCTTAATTCACCCTGATATTCAACTAAAATGGCCTGACGGCGTGGTTCGGGAATAATACCCTCTTGCCCGGTATAACCAGCTTGAAAACCATGCTGGAGCAAGACCGGATCTATTTCTATATACTGCGATTTCATACCAGTGCCGATATCCATACCAATACTGTAACTGATTGAATCCTGACGGCTTTTCAACTCGGCTGCTCCCATTTCTGTTTTTTCCCCAGAACAGGCTATCAATATCAGCAATAAACCGAATACTATGAATTTCTGCATTAAAGTCATCCTTTTTTCTATTTCAATAATTATGATTTAAATCCCACCGTGGCTAGATAATTCATTGCCAACACGATTTCTGGTAAATATAGTATTAATGAATATTTCTATTTCCGGTCAAATTTCACCATGGAATCTGGCCTTAAAATTGTATTCCATCAAATAGTTCAAAACTACAAACAGGCGAAATTGTCGAACCAACAGATCGCTGACAAACCCCGTTTTTTCTTAAGCAGGGTTTGTTTTAACATAAATTGATTGCAACAATGGGTGTTTGGCAGCTATCGGGAATAACATAGATATATTTAACCAGATAACGTATATTAGCAAAAATGGGGCTTTGCAGGCGTAGTTTCGGATTTGTATTCACGCTAACCCTGACGATTAGTTGTCCGGTACCAATCCCTCGATGTTGATATATTCTAATTGTATTTGCATGTCTTGGTACGGTTTTAACATGCTCTATTATAAAAAAGTCCCCGCAGCTCGGCGAGGACTTTGTCAACAGTCTGAAGCCTCCAAAACAGGAGGCTTTTTTTATTTTTAATGAGTTTATTTCATGAATGTCATTTGTTTGGTGTGGGAGAAATTACCAAACTGCAGGGTGTAGAAGTAGATACCACTGCTGACTTTCATTCCATTAGCATCGGTACCATCCCACTGGACGGTATGCGTTCCGGCATGCTTATATTCATTATCTACCAGGGTGATGACTTCCTGACCCAGTATATTATAAATCCTCAGCGATAACTTCTTGTTGATTGGTAAGGTGTACTCAATCGCCGTTTTGGGATTGAACGGATTTGGATAATTCTGAGCGAGCTTGAAATCACCGGGCATAATAAAGACAATATCTTTCACCGACACAATTGATGGATCCCATTCGGCAACGCGGAAGGCATGATTACCATTAGGATCGAGACTACCGCCAACTTCATCATTCAGACCTTTGTAAGGCAGAACGACTTCCAGGTTGCCATCACCATCGAAATCGGTTCCAGCATTTAACTTCAGCACACCGCCGGTAGTCGCATCAGGCAAGGCATATTCAGTATACGTCCAATCAGCAGGATTCAGGACGTTACCACCAGCGTTCAGGACGTACATTTTAATATCGTCCACGCCAGCGGTACCACCGGCGAAAACACCGAAACCG
>DAOWAH010000278.1 GCA_030634675.1 Fidelibacterota bacterium | reverse complement strand
CATCGAACACTGGGACATCCGCCTGCTGCGCCAGCAGGTGGGGATGGTATTCCAGGAACCGGTTGTGATTGCCGGTAGTGTGCGTGATAATCTGATCATTCGGCAGCGCTGGGAAAAACCGATTAAGCCGCTTTCAGATCTGGATTTATTGGCCACACTTGACAAGGTCGGTTTGCAGTTAATTGACCTGCATATTGATGCTCGTTCACTGTCCGGTGGTGAAAAACAGCGCCTGGCACTGGCGCGGGTGTTATTGAACCAACCACAAGTACTATTACTGGACGAGCCCACCGCCAGTCTGGACCTCACCCTGGCCCGCCGGATAATCCAAAGGGTAGCTGAATTGCACCAGGAAATGAACCTGACCTGTATCATGGTTTCCCACGATCCTACCTTGGTGCGTCGCTTTGCCAAACGGGTTGTTTTCCTGCACGAGGGCCGAATCACCGAAAATGGACCGGTAACAATTCTGAACCAGCCCGCCTCAGCCCAATTACGGGCTTATCTGGCTGAGGAACAGTGATGGAAAACTCCTTTTATGTTATAACCTGGACCGATGTGCTGGGTTCGCTGGTGCTGATGGTTCTGGCCTTTGCTTTAATCCGCTGGTGGAAAATCGACCTTGGCAAGACCCTGCTGATCGGTACCATTCGCACTTTCGTTCAGTTAACGTTAATGGGTTACGTGCTGACCTATTTTTTCCGCCAGGACAATTGGATTTTTATGGTGGGACTGGTTATGATGATGATTCTAATTGCCGCCTACGAGGGCTACAGCCGCCAGCGCTCACACCCGATCCCCAATTATTTCCTGATTCTCGCCGGATCAATGCTAATTACGGTAGTTTTAGTTCTGGGATTGATTTTGCAGTTTATTCTACATACACAACCCTGGTATTATCCTTATGCAATGATACCGATTGCCGGGATGATTATCGGCAACGGACTCAACTCCGCCACTTTGACAGTAAATCGCTTCATCGCCGAAATCAATCACCGGGAAAAGGAAATTGAGATGCTCCTCAGCCTAGGAGCGCCACCGCGCGCCGCCATCCAGGACGCCCTGCGTGAATCGGTGAAAGCGGCATTGCTGCCCAACGTGAACGCCATGATGACGGTGGGACTGGTACAGCTCCCTGGTGTAATGACGGGGCAGATTCTCTCTGGGATCGACCCGTTGATCGCCGTGCGTTACCAGATTATGATCATGTATATGTGGGTCACCACCGCCACTATGATGAATATTCTGGTATTGGCACTGGTCTACCGGCGCTTTTTCACACGCCAATGGCAATTAAAACGCGAAATGCTGCGGGTAAAGTGAGGGAAGAGCAAAGAGCTTGGAGCTAAGAGCCGAGAACAGGGGAGTAGAGGGGCAGAGGAGTTTTGGAGCGGTGGAGACCCGGTAAATATCAAATGAACCGGTTTTCACTAGTTGCATCGCTCCTGCGATGCAACCCTAAAAGCATTACACCGCAGAGCAGTGTAACGAAGATAAATAACTAAAAATACCAGGTTACAGCTCAATCCAGCTAAAAATTTACTTAGTGTCCTTTGTGTATTTGGTGCCTTTGTGTTGAAAACAAGTACTGAAGATCACTTCGCAGCCAGTAATCCTTCCGCCGTCATTTCTACCAGCACTTTCAGCTCCAGTAGTTTTATTATCGTCGGACCGATGCTGGGCAGAATTCCCCGTTCCACCATGGAAAATTGGTCCGCGTCAGCAGCGATGTAAAAACATTCTACCGGATTCAGAGAATGGCTGGTACGGGGCTGGCCGGTGGCGTAATCAATCATCTGGTCGGAATTGCCGTGATCGGCGGTGAGTAAAATTTTGCCGCCCAATTCCAGAATCCGGTCAACGATTCTGCCCACATTCTCATCAACGATTTCCACCGCCTTTTTGGCGGCCTTAAATTCGCCGGTGTGACCCACCATATCGCCGTTGGCGTAATTAACCAGAATAAATGAATAAGGATTATCCTCCAGCCGCCTCAGCAACTCAGCGGTGACATTGTAGGCTTCCATTTCCGGGTGCAAGGCAAAACTGGCGGGATCAAAGCGGCTGGGCACGTCAACCTGATCTTCACCGGGAAAAGGAGTTGTAGACTTGCCGTTGAAAAAGCTGGTTACATGACGGAATTTCTGGGTTTCCGCAATCCGTAATTGCCGCATCCCGGCTTTGGAAATGATTTCACCAGCCAGGTTTTCCAGCTTTTCGTCGCGGCCATCTGAGCCGCCTAACAGAAAAGTGTCGAATTCATCATAATAACGGGTTAGACCCACATAGGTCACCTGCGGCTTTCGTTCCAGTGTACCGGGATAATCCGGATCGACAAACGCCATCGTTAACTGGATCGCTCGATCCTGGCGGTAATTGGTATGCAAGATCACGTCACCATCCATAACTCCATGGTAATCGCCAATAGCGTGGGGTAAAATGTATTCATCGAACATGGGCACACCAGATGGTGTTTTATCATTGTCATAAGATGCTTTGATGGCCGCCTCCGGATTGGCAGCCCGGTTCCCGATTCCGTTTACGATACATTGATAAGCTTGATCAGTTATTTCCCAATTGCGAGCCCGATCCATACCATAATAACGCCCCATTATCGTACCGATCGTGCAATTACCGACTTCAGCCAATACCTGCTGTAGGTAACTGAAATATTCCAGGGTGCTGCGGGGTGGTGTGTCCCGGCCATCCAAAAAAGGATGAATTACAATCCGGCCGGCAGGATTTTCCAAACGGGCTTGGCGCATGAATTGGAATAGATGATCCTGGTGGGCATGAACCCCTTCGTCCTGCAACAGCCCTAATAAATGAAATTGGGACTGATTGTTTTTCCAGATCGTCATCATTCCCTGCCATTGCTCGGTCGCATAAATAGTACCATTGGTGAGCTGATCATTGATTCGCTTCAGTTCCTGTTCCACGATCCGCCCAGCTCCCATGCTCAAATGACCGACTTCACTCGATCCCTGAAAACCTTCCGGTAAGCCTACCGCTTCACCGCAGGCATCCAACAGCGTCCTGGGATAATTTGCCCGGTAATAATCCAGGTTGGGTGTGTGGGCAGCTAACACAGCATTACCTTCCGGGTTTTCGTTGTAACCAACTCCGTCCATTACAAT
>DAOWAH010000273.1 GCA_030634675.1 Fidelibacterota bacterium | reverse complement strand
TAGAAACGATATTCCAGAAATTCGCTCCTGAGGAATTTGATTTCAAATTTGAAAAAACTCAAATTTTGGTAACATTATTTGAAGATGAATTTCTTTCTCGATCAAGCGCAAAACGCTTGTTACAGGGACTGGATAAATACCAGGTGATAATTTTAGATTTTAAAAAAGTCAGAAAGATCGGCCAGGGATTTGCGGATGAAATCTTTCGGGTGTTTAAAAATTCTAATCCGGAAATTGAATTTCAGGTACAAAATACTTCAGAGCCAGTTGATATTATGATTCGTCATGTGGTTGACAATAAAATATAAATTCGGTTGACAATAGGTTGACAATATCTTCTTAAGTCATTGAAACCAATATATAACAGGTTTAGTTATTGCTATACTAAATATTTCACTGTTTTATCGAAATAGAGTTCTGGGAGTCAGGTTCTTTATTAATTATTCAATATTAAATATTCTTTGCTCCGTTTTCTCTGCGTCTCTGTGGCAAATTGGGATACGTCAATTACAGTCTTGATAAATGTGATATAAACCCTTCAATGTCAGGTTTTCGTCAAAATGGGTTATTGACCGGGATATCCCCGCTATCACTTTTCCCAATCCACCAGTGACAACCACCGGGATATCACTCCAGCCTTTTTCCTTTTTCATCCGGTTGATCATGCCGTCTACCATATCGGCAGCGCCGTACAGGATTCCACTGGTGAGATTGGTCTGGGTGTTAGTTCCGATGGAATTAGCCGGTACGGTAAAATCTATCCGGTGCAGCAGAGCCGCTTTTTCCACCAGGTAATTGGCGCTGGTTTCGATACCGGGCGCAATTGCACCACCGATAAAATTGCCTTTTTCATCAATAACATCGTAAGCGGTAGCTGTACCAAAATCGACCACGATTGCCGGTTTGCCATAGAGTAAACCCCCAGCATAAGAATTGGCGATCCGGTCGGCGCCCACTTCGCGGGGCGACTCCACCAGTAACTCGATCCCCAGATCGAGGCCACCATTCACTTCCAGCGGCTCGATCTGCAGGTATTTGGTACTCATTTTACGGAAAATAAAGGTCAGCTTCGGGACCACGCTACCAAAGACGACGCCCCGTAAAGCCGTTAAATCGATTTTATAAGTCATGGCCAATTGTCTGAAAATTGCCCAACTTTCATCAATTGTCCGCGATTCTTCCGTTTGCAGTCGCCAGCTTTCGATTAATTGACTATTGGTAAAAAGACCCAGAACTGTGTTGGTATTTCCTATATCGATTGCTAATATCATTTATGTCTCCCGGAAAGCTCTCATTTCAGCGCTGTTAATCGAGCTTATCAGACCCTGGTTTTCCACCAGAGCTTCCCCGTGTTGATTAATTCCCTTGAATTTACCAATTATAGTTCCATTTGCAGTATCCATACTTACTATACTTTCCAGATACATTCCCTGCCGGAGCCATTGAGTTTGAATTTCTTTATAATTTCCGCTTTCGATGTATCGGATCAATACAATTAATTCATTCAGGATAGTTACTAAGATCCGTTCCCGATCAAATTCCCGATTAGATTCTTTTTTTAAGGATGTAACCGTCGTCTTAATTGCCGCAGGGTAAATTTCGATTTCATCATTAATATTCAGACCAACACCGAGAACCACAGCGGAAATCCAGTCCCGCAAGACTCGACTTTCACAGAGGATTCCACCTAATTTTTTTCCGCCTAGCAAAATATCGTTGGGCCATTTAAGGTGAACTTTAATATTAAGTTTTGCCAAGGTCTTAACAATGGCGATACCGGCTGCCAAGGGTAGTAATCCGGCTTGATCAGCTTTGATCCGAGCTGTAAATAGAACCGAGAAGATCAAACTTTTTTCCGGTTGGGAATACCACTTATTTGAATTTCGGCCCCGTCCCGATTGTTGATCATCGGTGACAACTACGATACTGGTTGATTTGGTTTTAGTGTATAATTCCCAGGCAGTGATATTGGTCGATTCGAGGCTGGGATAATAAATGCAGGTAAATTCCGGTGTGGAACTGTCCAGGCCGGCTTGAACCTTTTTTATATCCAGCACAAATTATATGAAAAATAAATTTAGCTGAATAATTGTCAAGGCAAATCCGAGCACCGATCCAACCACAACTTGGGATGGAGTGTGAGCTTTTAATATTACACGTGAAGTGCCAACCAGTGCTGTTAGCAAAGCCATCGGCCAGGCATAAGCATTCCAGAGCACCCATAAAGCTGCCAGCGGACTAGTAAGCCCGAAGGCATGAATCGATATTTTCCAGTAGCGGGTTATAAAGCTTATAATGATAATGTTAGTCAAAGAGCAGAAGACCAGCCCCCGGGTAATATTATCAGCTTGTAGCCATTCTACAAAAATAAATGCCGCTCCATAGGATAACAAAACGATCAACAGAGGAATGAAACGTTGATCCCGCTGTGATATATTCAGGTCAGTTATAGCACCTCTATGTCGCAGCCACATCAAAGTAACCACTGGTACGATTGAGGCAAAGAAAAAGACTACTATCCAGATCGTCATTCGGTTAGCGCCTGGTAATCCCGCCTGGCTGACGAGGATTGCAATAGCACCGGGTGCTACAACAACCGGACTGAAAATATTTGATATAATTTTAGCAAATGGTATCATGTTAATAATCGTTTAGCTGCAGGGATCCAGCTTCTTCCTTAATTTAATTTTCATACCTGGACTAAGTACGCCATCATTGGTCTCGATTAAATCTTCATTATCCATATACAAAATAATCCAAGCCAGCTCGTCTCCAAATACTTTTCCGGCAATTAACCACAGCGTCTCACCTTTGGAAACTGAATAATCATAAAATTGCACTGGACATTTTTTGGCATCACCCGCTGGCTTTAGAAGATCGAGAAAACGATATGGATATATCAGGTTGGGATTTGAACCGATTTCATCCCGGTTCCAAGAATAGATATTTTTCCACATTAACCAGTCGCCATATTCCTGCTTGGCGATCTTACTCAGGAAATCTCCGCGCTTAATCATATAATCTTCAAACACGCTATCAGCAAATACTATTTCCGGTTTGGGAATCGGTGGTGTGATGATAATATTGTCAACCTGCGGTTCCTCTAATTCGACTATTGCACTATCTTCGTGGACAGCAGGTGTCTCTTGCAATGACTCTACTG
>DAOWAH010000458.1 GCA_030634675.1 Fidelibacterota bacterium | reverse complement strand
GTGGTTAGACTTAAGGTTCCGACGATTCCCGTGAATATGGCCCGATTATCGTTATTGGTGATTTCAAGCAGAATGCCCTGATAAGATATTTTCGCTGCCGAAATTGAAAATCCGGCCAGGAAAAAAATCCACTGATATACACCCATCCCAAATCTCGATACCAATAGTACGGTAATCGGCAGAAGCCCGCCGATTACAATAGAACCGAATGATACTCCTTTATATCTGAAACGGTTTGAAACCAAGCCCCAGAAAAATGTCGATATAATCATCCCCAGGAATAGCAAAAAGAGATAATTTCCAATCTGATTGTTTGACAAACCGAAAATGGATTTGGAAAAGACTACGTAAAATGGGATGATCGTTATCCCCAGGCTGGTCAAATTGACCAATATAATGAAATTGATCAAATTTGATTCGCTTTTAATCAATCGAGGTATAGATCGAATAATATGAATAATTCCGGAATAATTGCCGGCATAGCCTGTATCCTCTTTGATCATTAAAAATCCGAAAGCGGCTATAAATAATAATACCGCGGCCATAGAAAAAAGCATTGTGTAATTTAGAGGGTATGGCAATCTAATTACCAACCGGCTCGCCACGATTGATGAAACCAGCATTCCCGCTGAAGAGATAAATTGTTTGAAGATTAGAAATCTCTTTCTCTGTGTCCGCGGCAGGACCTTACCCAGAATATCCATATATGAAATTTCAGCAAAGGCACCGCTAAGGGAAAATATGCCAATCCATAAAAACACCATCATCAAAAGCCGCATGTGGTCACTTGAATCGGAAATTGACAGCGTATAACCCATTCCTGCCAGGGCAAATACACGAATATATATTCCCATAAGCAGAAACGGTTTTTTCCGAGGCCGGCCCGAAAGAAAACCCGCAAACAACAATTGCGTAATCATCGGCAGGCCGATGGAAATTGCCGTAATCACTCCCACATGAATGCTGGAGCCCCCGATTCTCAATATAAATGAAGAAAGAACGGTATTAACATCAACAAATGTGGAAACAAACGCCAAAAATAACGAATGCCAGATAAAGGCATAAAAATTTTGATTCGCGTCGGGTATGGAAATCATGATTTGCCGAATCGATGATTAATTCGACTTTCCTTTTGTTAGCATGACAAAGTGTTTGTCCATGAGGTCAACGGTTTGAATAGTGCCCTCGATGAACTTTCTTTCCCCGAACAGATTGATGAACCAAAAGCCCTGGCCCTCGGCCTCTATATGGGCTACATCTTTCATAATTTCCTTTTGTTCATTCCCCGAATCCATATACACGGTGCTCAAACACATATTCTCCTCCTAATCCACAGTTCAGTTTTCTGCCAGCAGATCATCCAAAATCTTCATGGCCGTTCCAACTCCTCTAAAATTTCTCTTGACTATATGTCTCACGGATTTTCATATACCCGGTTATAAAGGCATCATTGTCTCCACGACTGCCTACCCATTCTCTTAAACACCCCCGCGATTTTAAGCGGGATGGTGGCGATATCATAAGGCCAATAT
>DAOWAH010000288.1 GCA_030634675.1 Fidelibacterota bacterium | reverse complement strand
TGAAGACGGGAAAATAATTCAACCAGCCAGCGCTACCGAAGGCTGTGATTTATATATTTCCACATCCAGTGCCGGTGGCGGGCTGCAGATGATGGTGGCCGGAGTAATCAAGGAAATGACTGCCGCCAGTGCCAAACGCGCCGCCCTGGGAGCGGGTGCGATTGTAATGGATATTATTGCATCCAATGATAAGCGCAAGGCTCATGATCAGATCCAGCGTATTCGTGAATTGCGCCCGGACATGCTGTTGCTTTCCGGTGGTACTGATGGCGGTACCTTGTCACACATATTAAAAATTGCTGAACTTATTGCTCCGGCAAAACCACAACCCCGTTTCGGCGCTCAGTATAGCCTACCAATTATTTTTGCCGGTAATAAGGATGCTCAACCTAATATCAAGGCGTTATTCAAAGACGAATTTGAGTTGACAATCGTTGAGAACCTGCGACCGACCCTGGAACGGGAGAACCTGGGACCGGCCCGAGATTCGATTCATGATTTATTCCTGGAACACGTTATGGCCCATGCCCCGGGCTATAACAAACTAATGGATTGGACTGATACTCCGATTATGCCAACCCCGGGAGCGGTGGGCAATATTCTTCAGACTATTGCAGAAAAACAGAAAATTAATGTAGTTGGTGTTGATATCGGTGGCGCCACTACTGATATTTTTAGTGTTTTTAACGGTACTTTCAATCGCACGGTAAGCGCTAATCTTGGTATGAGTTACTCGATCTCAAATGTATGTGCCGAAGCCACAATGCCCAGTATTTTGCGCTGGGTCCACCTTGATATGGATGAGCGCCAGCTCCGTAATCGTGTCAAAAATAAAATGATTCGTCCGACTACTATTCCCCAGTCCAAAGATGCCTTGATTTTTGAACAAGCCGTAGCACGTGAGGCATTGCGGTTGGCTTACAAGCAGCACAAAGAATTTGCTACAACCCTGAAGGGCGTTCAACAGCAGCGTACGGTGGGAGATACTTTCAGCCAGGAATCCAGCGGACAAACTATCGTAAATGACATGAAGCTTAATCTGCTGGTGGCGTCCGGCGGTGTTTTATCCCACGCTCCCCGAATGCACCAGACAGCGCTGATGTTGATCGATGCTTTTCAGCCGTCCGGGATAACTCGGCTGGCTAAAGACAGCATCTTCATGATGCCACACCTTGGTGTAGCTGCTCAAGTACATCCTAAGGCGGCAATGGAAGTATTTGATCGGGATTGCCTGATCTATTTAGGTTCTGTGGTGGCACCGGATGGCCAGGGGAAACCCGGTAAGCCATGTTTTAGCTATACGATTACCGGTGATACATTGAACGAATCCGGTGAAATCGCCTTCGGCGAATTAAAATTACTACCTCTGGATATTGATGAGTCGGCAGAAATCACCATCGAGCCAGCCAAAACATTTGATGTAGGTAATGGGTTAGGTAAAAAATTGACCGGTAAAGTTAAGGGTGGAACTGTAGGTCTGGTTCTTGATGGTCGTGGACGGCCATTAAGCCTGCCGGCCGATCATAATGTCAGTAAGGGCATTATTGATATGTGGGTAAAAAATCTGGCATTGTATCCTGAGCTTGAAGTGCCGGTTGAATCAAAATCCACGGCAAAACAACAGGCTAAAGCAGGAGAGGATGAGAAAAAAGCCCATGCTTATTCACCTGGTCTGCAAGTCAGCGCACGGACCAAAATTCAGCGCCGAAGAGTCCTGCCGATCCATGGAAAAGTATTAGTGAAAAAAGGTGATCAGGTTACTGCCCAGCAGATTGTGGCCGAAGCATTCATGCCCGGCGATGTTATTCCGGTAAATGTAGCCAACCTGCTTTCCTTGCCACCAGCTGATGTTCCAGAGTGTATGTCCGTGGAGCCCGGTGATAAAATTGAAGTTGGTGATTGTATTGCAGAAACTCAAGGTATTTTCGGTTTTTTCAAAAATGATTGTAAATGTCAGGAAGCAGGAACGGTGGAAACAATATCTGAAATTACCGGCCAGGTCATCCTGCGTGGAGCACCACAGCCGGTTCAGGTTTTAGCGTTTACTCCCGGCGAGATTGTAGAAGTGCTGCCGAAACAAGGTGTCGTGATAGAATCTGATTGTACCTTCATTCAAGGAATTTTTGGTATCGGTGGTGAAACTTTCGGTCAGATTCATATGGCCTGTGATGATATTCACGATCAATTGACTGCTGATAAAATTACTGCTGATATGAAAGGCAAGGTAGTTATTGGTGGGGCACGAATTACCGCAGATGCCTTACAGAAAGCCTTAAAAGTGGGGGCTGCCGGAGTCGTTTCCGGTGGTATTGATGACCAGGATTTGAAAGATTTTCTGGGCTATGATTTAGGAGTTGCTATAACAGGTTCAGAAAAATTGGGATTGACTGTAATTGTCACCGAAGGTTTTGGTGACATTGCTATTGCCGAGCGTACATTCAATTTATTGAAATCAAGAAATGGCGCAGAAGTTTCTATCACCGGTGCGACACAGATTCGAGCAGGAGTTATTCGTCCGTCGATTATCATACCGGTAGATGAGTCAGCGCCAGCAGCCAAACAGGAATCCGAACAGATTTCCGGTATTCTTGGCATTGGCTATGCGATACGAGCCATTCGTGACCCGTATTTTGGTCAAATTGGTAAAGTCTATGCATTACCACCGGAACCACATCAACTTGACTCGGGGAGTAAAGCGCGGGTATTGAAAGTTGAGTTCGAATCCGGTGAAATCGTCACCATTCCGCGTGCTAACGTGGAATTGATCGAAAAGTAGGAGACCTATGAAATCATCCATATTACGATTGGCTATTGCCCTCCTGGTGGTGGTTGGTAGCGGTTACGCGCAAGCAGATGGACCTGCGCCACCGACCAACCTGACTGCCAGTGATCATCCCTGGGACGGAGGCAGCAATTTAGATCTGAGCTGGACTCTGTCAAGTGATGATCCGGGCGCG
>DAOWAH010000323.1 GCA_030634675.1 Fidelibacterota bacterium | reverse complement strand
CAAGGGTCCCGCTTTTTATATAGAGTCTTAAATAATATAGTAGTGTTACGGCTTTCGGGAGATTATTGTATTGTGGTAGTCACTCAAAAGTTGTCACAACCAGATCACTAATGACTAATTCCGGGTAACGGTATTCGCAGGAGTAATCCCATCATTCTGTTACGATGCTGAGCGTCGTGATTCGGTTAATAAATCGCAAATCGTAATTGTATATTCCATTATTCCATCCCCACCTGCCACATCAGGAAGGATAATTGATCCGTGGTTTCTTCAATTTTCTTGCTGACCGGCTTACCGCGCCCATGTCCTGTGCTGCGCTCGTAACGCAGGATGATCGGACGGTCACCGGCATTTTTCTTCTGTAGCAAAGCGGTCATCTTGCAGGCGTGCAGTGGGTCGACTCGGGTATCGTATTCGCTGGTCGTAAACAGTATAGCTGGGTAATCGGTGTGAGACCTGACGTTATGATACGGTGAATAGCGGTAGATGAAATCGAATTGATCTCGATCCTCGGCTGAACCAAATTCGGGGATCCACAGACTGGCAATACTGAATTTATGGTAGCGCACCATATCGAGCAGTGGCACGGCACTAACCGCTGCCTGCCAGAGATCCGGACGCTGAGTTATAGCGACTCCGACCAACAGACCACCATTGCTGCCACCGAGACAGGCCAGACGACGTGAACTGGTATAACCATTATCTACCAACCATTCACCGGCGGCAACGAAATCATCATAGCTGTTCTGCTTCTTTTCCAGGCGAGCCGCTTCATGCCAGTCACGGCCATACTCGCCACCACCCCGCAAATTAGCTACCGCATAGACACCTCCTGCTTCAATCCAGGCAACTGCCGTTTTACTGAAGTAGGGATTCAAAGCAATATCAAACCCACCATAGCCATATAACAACGTAGGATTAGCGCCGTTCAGTTCAATATTATCATGATGGATAATAAACATTGGAATTGAAGTACCATCCCGCGATGGATAAAAAACCTGTCTAATAATGTAGGATGAAAAATCAATTGTACTGGGAGCCTGTTCCAATTGCATCAGACGATCAGTGAAAAGATCAAAATGATAAATTGCTGGTTGGAAAGCAAACGATTCAAAGTTGAAAAATAGATCATAGGAACGGATATTGCCACTTATCTTGGTAATTGAGCCCATCATCGGCAGAGGTATTTCCCATTTGCGCTTTCCATCCAGAGAGTACATCCAAAGATGCGATATCACATCTTCCATTGTAACCACAGCCAGTTGCCCATCGGCAAATGTAAAGGATTCCAGGCGGACCGCCGAAGCAGGGATAATCTCGCGCCAATTTTCCTGTTCCGGTGCACTAACAGATACGGTTAAGATGCGATAGCGTGGTGCCTCCAGGTTAGTCAGCAGATAAATATTATTGTCAAATACATCGGTCTTAAAGCTGCCGTCCAATCCTACTGCCAGTGGCTTGATTGCTTCAGGCTGGTCAATTGGCATGAAATAAAGATCATTGATGGCCCAGTTGACGGATACATAAATGAACATAAATTGCTGATCGGAAGAAGGGTAAGCATCCACCCAGTCTGTGCGTCCCAGATCAGCTCCGAAAATCATGGGATCGTCCCGCCAGATTGAGTCAGCGAGATTATGAAAAAACAGGCGTCGGAAATAATACTCATCTCCTTCAGGTACATTACCCGGTTCGGGATAGCGCACATAATAAAAACCACTTTCATCCGGCAGCCAGACCACCGGACTGGCACGTGTATATGGGATTTCAATTACCAAATCAGTTTGAGTCGCGACCTTCCGTACCCTAAGCGTACTGATCTCAGATCCACCAATCGAAGCGCCATAAGCCAGCAAGCTGCCGCTGGGAGACGGATAATGCCAATCCAAACCGACAGTACCTTCCGCACTGAATTTATTAGGATCCAGTACTACTTGCTCATTCTCACCGGGAAAATCATCGGTAAAATACAATACTTGGTGGTTTTGCCCGGCTATTCGCCGAAAGTAAAAATAACGCTGACCATGTAATTCCGGATTGGTCATCTCGGGCATATTATATAATTCTGTTAATGTATTTGCAACCACATCCTGTTGCGGTAACGTATCAAGAATGGAACGGGTAAATACCGTTTGAGCAGCGACCCAATTAACTACTGCTTGGTTGCTTCTATTTTCCAGCCAACGATAATTATCTGATATTTTGATCCCATTTAATTCGTCAATAACCGTTTCAACTTGGGTTGGCGGATAATCCCACTGGCTATATATCTGAAAAGGCATTGTCAATACCACCAGAAACAATAAAATTTTTCTATTTATGGTCACAAACTTCCTCCGGTAATGATTAATGAATTTAAGTCGGTTTTTAACCATCTGCCCGGTCAATTTATTTAGTCATTTTCTGTTCTCTTTCACTTGCTTGATATATAAATACACTTTTAAAATCAGGATAACAAGGTCTTATTATAATAAGTAGATTCTCTACTAATTCCGGAAATAATTGTGGAACAGACTATAAATTTTATACTGTAATAATCTAAACTATGAATAGTAAGAATCACTTCCTTTCATCCATTTT
>DAOWAH010000447.1 GCA_030634675.1 Fidelibacterota bacterium | reverse complement strand
TCAAGGAAAGTGATAACCTGAGCGGTGAGCTGCTTGTCAAAACCATCGGCCTGGAAACCAGTGGCCAGCAGGGTAACTGGAAGAATGGCTTGACTGCTATCAAAAAATTCCTGAATGACATTGTAATCCTCGATACTACCGCCATCCGGATGGTTGATGGTTCCGGTGTATCCCATTATAATCTTACCTGCCCTGATCAATTGATAGCCGTCCTGCAATATGTGTACAGCCAGTCCGGATACCAATCCGACTTCCTGGCAGCCTTACCGCAGGCCGGATTGGATGGGACGTTGGAAAATCGTATGGAGAATGACTTTATAAGAGGCAGAATTCTGGCCAAAACCGGGACCCTTTCCGGCGCCAGTTGCCTGTCGGGATATGCCTTTACCAAAACAGGTGAACCTTTGGCGTTTTCGATTATGATGAATGGATATGTGGGGTCATCGGAACCCTATCGACAACTTCAAGATGATATTTGTACAATTTTAGCGAATCATTAACGGAGAAGAATAAATGATAAAACCATTGCGCTTAAAACCTGGTGGGACGATCGGAATTGTCAATCCCTCCTACTGGTTGAAAGAAGAATTTCTTACTAAAACAGTAAAAATTATGGAGGCACGCGGCTATAAAATCCAACTTGGTAAATCTACCAAGTTAAAGGATAATCTCTTTGCCGGTACTCCTGAAGAACGGGCAGCAGATTTGATGAATATGTTCATGAATCCGGAGATCGATGCTATTGTCTGTGCCCGTGGCGGTTATGGTGCCAACCGGGTCGAACCGCTGCTGGATTACGACATAATTAAAGCTAATCCCAAGATTTTTATGGGTTATAGTGACATCACTGCTTATTGTACCTCAATCACTCAAAAAACAGGTCTGGTCACTTTCCAAGGTCCTATGCTGGTGACTCACAAAGATGAAGAGCTTGAATATAATTTTATCAATTTTGAAAAAGGAGTGGTACAGGCGGCACCTTATTTGATTGAACCACCGAATGATTTTCCCGCCAAAGTATTGAAAACCGGTACGGCGGAAGGTCCATTATGGGGTGGAAATATTTCACTGCTGGTTAGCCGACTGGCAACAGCTAATCAGCTTGACACCGACGGTGTGATCCTGTTTCTGGAAGATATTGATGAATACCTGTATTCTTTCGATCGCACCATGTACCATTTACGGCAAACCGGAATGTTCGACAAAATTAACGGTCTGATTATCGGTGAAATGTATGAGATGAAAGATACTGAGACCCCGTTTGGCAAAACTGTCGATGGAATTGTTATGGACGTCTGTGGCGACCTCGATATTCCGATTATTTCCAATTTTGCCTGCGGTCACGGTCGTTACCAGGCTACCATGCCAATTTCAATCCCATCCCTGTTGCAGGCCGATGGCGCCATTCCCACCCTGGAAATTCTTGAATCACCCGTCAAATAAAGGGAAATAATATGCTCAACTATATCTGGTTTGGATTAATGATGATTGCCCTCATCGTCGGATTAATCAACGGTACTTTAACAGAAGTGACCAATGCTGCTGTAAATTCAGCTGCTGTGGCTGTGAAAATCGCTATAGGACTGATTGGCATCATGGCCATGTGGCTGGGAATCATGAAAATT
>DAOWAH010000125.1 GCA_030634675.1 Fidelibacterota bacterium | reverse complement strand
TGAGTTCAATTTGCTTCAAGTTTCCGCTTAATTTGCTTCACAACGAAGGATTCAATAATATCGCCTTCTTTATATTTGGATATTCCATCTAATCCAATTCCGCACTCCAGTCCGTCCTTAACTTCCTTGGCATCATCCTTAAAGCGTTTCAATGAAGATATTAAACCGGTACCGATGACTTCGTTATCCCGTATCAGGCGTGCCTCGGCATTTCTTTTAATTATCCCTTCGCTGACCTTACAACCGGCAATATTCCCAATATTGGGAATTTTAAACTGGGCTTGTACCCGCGCACGCCCAAGGATTTCTTCCATTAAATCGGGTTCCAGCAGACCTTCAAGGGTTAATCTTATGTCTTCCACCACGTTATAGATCACGCTATAATTTCGAATTTCAACCCCTTCCTGATTGGCCAGTAATTTCGCATTGGAACTGACCTGAACCTGGAAGCCGATTATTACGGCACCGGAAGCAGCAGCCAGCAAAACATCCGATTCGCTGACCATTCCAACGGCCTTATGCCTGGTCAGCACTCCAACTTCAGAAGTGTTAAGTTTTTCCAGCGCCTGAACTACAGCTTCTACGGATCCATCGACATCACCTTTGATAATTAATGGCAAATGTTTGATACTGCCTTCTTTGATCATTGCAGAAATTTGGTCCAAGGATTGAGTTGTAATTTTTTTATGATCAATTTCACGCTTTAAGCGTTGCCGCTCGGAAGCAATCCTTTTTAAATCCCGTTCATTCTCAACCCCGGCAAATATATCCGCGGCTTGCGGAACCTGACCAAATCCCAATATCTGAACTACATCCGAGGGTCCGGCACTTTTTATGCGTTTTCCCCTTTCGTCCAGAATTGCCCGGACTTTTCCGGGATAATTATTACAAATAAACGGCGTACCAACTTCCAGGGTACCTTTTTGGATTAAAACAGTCGCAATCGGTCCGTGTCCTTTATCCAAGCGGGCTTCAATTACAGTTCCTTTGGGAAGACACTGGCTGTTGGCTTTCAATTCCAACATTTCGGTTTCCATTAAGATGGCTGCTAAAAGATCATCAATCCCCTCACCGGTCTTAGCTGATATTGGAATCGATTGTACTTTTCCACCCCAGTCTTCCACTTGCACTTTATGTTCGGATAATTCCCGCTTAACACGATCTATATCAGTAACTTTCAAATCAATTTTATTTATTGCAACAACCATCGGAACATTGGCAGCCTTGGCATGATTAATTGCCTCAACTGTCTGTGGCATTACACCATCATTCGCAGCTACCACCAATACAACAATATCTGTCACTTGCGCACCTCGGGCACGCATAGCGGTAAAAGCTTCATGACCGGGAGTATCCAGAAAAGTAATCTGTTTGCCGGAATCAATATCCACTTTGTAAGCCCCAATATGTTGAGTAATTCCACCGGATTCACCGGCTACGACAGTGGTGTTACGTATAAAATCCAATATCGATGTTTTGCCATGATCCACATGACCCATTACAGTAACAACCGGTGAGCGGTCTTGGGCTAATACCAGGTCATCTTCAGTATCTACCAGTGAAAATAATTCTTCACCAATCTCAGTCAATCTTTCCGTTTGGTAACCAAATTCTGTAGCCAGCAATTCGATGGTATCCCAGTCAAGACGCTGGTTTATGGTGGCTAATATGCCCAGTGTAAAACACTTTTGAATAATCTCGTTTGATTGAACTTCAAAAATCTTGGATAATTCATCCACACTGGCGAATTCAGCAATTTTCAGGACAATATCGGCGCTGTCCGCTTCCTCTTCTTTGCGAGCTGCTTTTGACTTGGAATAGGATTTTTTCTTGGATTTAGCATCGATGACAGCCATAGTCCTGCGCACTGCATCACGAACTGTCGACTTAACCGGCCGTTCTTTTTCTTTACCTTTTTTATCCTTGGCTTTGGGCTTATGCCCGGTAGTACCGATTTGTGATTCGATTTCAGAAAGGTTAATCTTGCGAAGTTTACGTTTTTTACCTTTAGCCTCCGGAGCTATTATCTTTTCAGTTTTGGTCAATTGCTCTTTTTGAGCCGGTTTTTCGACCGCAGCTTTTTCTTGGGCTACCTTCTTGGCTTCTTCCGCTGCTTGACGTTTGGCTTCTTCCGCTTTCTTACGAACTTTTTCCTCAGCTTCAGCTTTTAGCCGGGCTGCTCTATCCGCTGCCGCTTTTCTGATATTTTCCTTGCGCTCATCCTCTTCAATCTTCCGCTGTTCATCCAGCGAAAGGATCTTCATCTGCTTATGAGAACTTTGCTCTTCCATTAAACGGGTTTCATGAATCTCTCGCCGAACCTGATCCTTACGATAGCGGTCGACGACTTCCTTATCCTTGGCAAATTCAGCTAATATTTGATTGTAAACATCTTCATTTACCGGAGACATATGACTGGAAATTGCTTCCCCGTTTTTTTTCAGGAACGCCATTATCTCCTGGTGTGAGATATTTAATTCTTTTGCTATTTGGAAGATTCGCATCACTCGCTTGCCATTAATTTATGTATTCTGCTCTTCGTTTATCTTGGGCGCTTCAGTATCGGGAGACTCTAAGTCAAATTCAAAACCTATTTCGTCTTCATCAACATCTGAACGCTCGATGAAATTCTGGATCGCGTCATACATTAATTCTACTGCTTCCGCAGTAACACCTTCAATTATCAGCAGAGTATCCTCATCAGTGTTGAGTGCTTCAGATACCAAGTTGATTTTACCTTTAGACAGTGCTTGGGCTAAATCTGTTGGGAAATCAGGAATATTCTTAAGCAGTGTATTTTGATCATTCTGCTGTTTTTCATACTCTGTTTTCCCATAAGCATCGATTCTGTAGCCGGTCACTCGCGCAGCCAGGTTGATATTTACGCCCCCTTTACCGATGGCAGTATCAAGATCGTCGTCGCCGAAGATGGCATCGCAGTAGCGCCGATCATCATCAATATATAGGTTAATCGGTTTGGCGGGCGATAAAGCCCGGCTGATCAGGATCTCCGGTTGCTCACTGTGGTTAATGATATCAATCTTTTCGTTACTTAATTCTCGTACAATTGCCTGAATACGACTACCACGCATTCCTACGCAAGCACCGACGGCGTCTATCCGGCGATCCTGGGACTTGACAATAATCTTCGCCCGTTCTCCCGGTTGACGCGTAATTGTGGTAATATCAATGATACCATCCTCAATTTCCGGCACCTCCATCTCGAATAACTTATACAGAAACTGGTTACTGCTCCGTGAGACAAGAATATCCGGACCTTTGGGTGTCACATCTACTGATTTAATTATCGCCCGAATTGTATCGCCTCTGCGATATCGTTCTGATTGGATTTGCTCCCGTCGAGGCATCCGTAATTCAGCATGTTCGATATTAATATAAATATTATCCTTTTGGACCTGATGAACGGTACCAATGATAATTTCACCAACCCGCTGATTGTAATCTTCAAAAATATATTTTTTCTCAACATCCTGAATTCTTTGAGCAAAAAACTGTTTGGCGGTTGCCACCAAACGCCGTCCGAATACGGTGGGATCAATTACTTCGATGTAGTCCTCACCAATATCCAGGTCTTCCAGATCCGGTTCAAGTTTTCGTACCTCAGAAAGGGCGATCTCATGAGTAGGGTCTTCGACCTCATTAACGATCTTACGTTCGGCATAAATTTCTATTTCACCCTTGTCGATGTTTACAATAACACTACAGTTCTCAGAATCACCGCGTTGTTTCTCGATGATATATAAGAATAACTGTTCGATTATTGAACCTAATTCCGACCGTTCGACATTCTTTTCACGGGCGATTTCAGAAAATACTTCAATTAATTCCCGGTTAATCAAAAATAACCTCCGCTAACCTTTAAAGGAAATTATCAAATTGGCTTGAATAATCTGTTCAAACGGTATATACTCGTCACTGTTACTTTTTCGACTGATAAATATACCTGCTTCTTCAACACGTGTAAGTTTGGCTTTCAACTCCTCAAGATCCTGATCTTCATTTAGTTTTAATTTGATAGTACGATTAACATTCTTTCGGTACTGAAACGGGTGTTCAAGGGGCGCATCGATTCCCGGTGATGTCACTTCGAGCTGAAATCCATCCGGGAACAGCCGCTCCATTTCTTCCGCATCCCGGATAAGTCTGGTAATATGTGTGACCATTTCCATGGAAACGGGAATTTCGGAATCGATTACCACTTTAATCGGTGAGTTTATCCCATCACCACGTACTTCCAGTACCACCGCCTCTTCGGCCGCCAACAAATCTTTAATTGTCTGAAATAATTGTTCCATTCCGTTTAGTAACAGAAAAGTGGGTATTGTCAACCCACTTTTCAGCCCTGATTTTACTTGTAATTAATTATTTTACCAAGTCCTTTATCGTGCTTTAAAAGCCAGTACTGGTCTATCTAAAACGTTCGTTTAATAAATGAAAAACCCGGCCAAAAAAAGTTGACAGGGCTTATCTTTCCCTAATTTCTCAAAAACGGAAAGACGTACGTAATATTACATTATTGGGGCAAATAATCCGAAATGTAGATCGCTATTCATTTAAAATAATCATCGGCAACTATCAATCCGATAACCTCTCCCAGTGGATCGAGAACTATAGATAAAATTCGCCCTATTTAAACGTTTGGGAGAGTACTGAAGCCAGTAATTTGCCTGATAACTGCTCTGCTTGGTTTCTAACTGGGGTCGGGATAGTATCATCGGTTAATAACTGATCGATTATCTTCATTGACTCCGCTGCCTGATCATTGCCCAATAGCAATTCAGCCAGGATAATTTGTTGGCCCGCTTTTGTGCTGACATTAGGGGCAGTTTTAATAGCATTCTTTACCATTTTAATGCCTGTTTGAAGGTCGCCTGCCTCTACGTAAATATCCGAAAGCATAATAAAAGCATTCGATGTCAACAGCTCAGCCTGAGGACTTCCAATATAATTTTCCAGGGCTAATTTTGCAGCGGAAAAATCATTTTGATCATATAGAATTTTACCAAGATAGTAATCGGCCATTGCTCCCTGTTTATTGCCGGAATATTCATCGCTGACAAATTCAAACTGCAAACGGGCATTGTCCAGATCATTGGAGGCATAGGCGACCAGCGCTTTCCCAAAAGCGGTACGGGCTTCCATATTTCTAGAGCGATTTTGCCCGATCAATACGTACCCTATGATCACAACTACTGCAACACCGATCGCAATTCTAGTAACACTGGTGCGGTTTTCCTTTAAAAAGGTCTGTGCTTTAAAGGTGGTTTCCAGTAATGGATCGCGTTTAATTTCTTTTTTCGTTATCTTTTTTTTCGGTTTTAGCATGATTGCTCCATTCCTTTCCAGGAATCTTTGTTAATTGTCCAACAACACCGGATTATCATTTAAGATACTTTAATGAACCGGCTGAGATTCGTACCCACAACAGGATTCGAACCTGTGACCTACTGCTTAGGAGGCAGTCGCTCTATCCATCTGAGCTATGTGGGCAGAATCTAAAATTAATTCTATATTCGGTTGTATGAAAAGCAGTAAAATTGATTTAGCCGGTTATTTCATCCTTCAAATCGCGGGTCATTAAAGCACGGACCGCCTGAACCGGATTCATATCCTTAAACAATAC
>DAOWAH010000242.1 GCA_030634675.1 Fidelibacterota bacterium | reverse complement strand
CCAGCGCTGGTTAGCTGGGTCGATCCTAAATTCTTACACCGTTGAGGAATCCTATGATAAATTCAATCACCACAGATAAAGCTATCAGTCGCGTCTTTTTTCTATTCAGTATGTTAATCCTGTTGTACTGGATCTATTCCGGCTCTGTCTGGCTATGGGAATGGTATGCTGATTCAGAGGGCTACTCATCGGAATGGTGGCCGATCGTGGGTCGTTTCCTGCTGGATAATCTCAGCATTGTAATCGCTCTCTACGCAATTGCTTGTCTGCAGACAGCCGGGCTGGCGGAATTGAAGTTTAATAATCATTTCCTAAAAGCATTTAGCCTGGCTTTGATTCTAACACCCCCAATAATGATGATTATCTACGGCCACCGTGACCATGCTAAATGAATATGGAAATTCAGCTTTCAGGCTGCACCGAAGGATTAATTGTGAAATATGAATTTGCGTAAACTGAAACGTGTGGCAACAAAATATGGAGGCAAAAATGATTAAAAAGTGGATGTTGACACTGGTTTTTATTTTAGGTCAGTTATTTGGCCAAATGACCGCCCGTGAAATCATGATAAAAGTTGACAATCAACCGGAACCGAAATCAATGGTGGCGACTACTGATATGACCCTGATTTCCGTTAAGCGGGGCAAGGTGAAGGAGCGTTTGCGGAAAATCACCCGCTATCAACGCAATTACAGTTCAGGTATTTTCGATAGTAAGTCGTTAATTCGCTTTCAGCATCCGGCGGATGTGAAAGGTACCGGGTTTCTGATGTGGGAATATACCGGAGATAAGGATGATGACCAGTGGTTGTTCCTACCGGCGCTTGGTAAGGTTAAGCGAATTGCCGCCCGGGAAAAAAGTGAAAATTTCATGGGCAGTGACTTCACCTATGAAGATATTAGTGGCCGGGACCTCGATGATGAACATTTCAGTCTGTTGGGTGAAGAAATGCTGGACGATAATGAATGTTATAAAATTGAAGCGGTCCCGGTTACTGGAAAAACGGCTTACAATCGCCGAATAAGTTGGATTGATAAAAGAAAATGGATAGCATTAAAAGTTGAATTTTATGATAAAAAGAATCACCTGCAGAAAATTATGACAATCGATGAATTACGGAAAGATGGACGTCACTGGTCAGTTCTGAAAATGCGGATGGAAAATGTGCAGACCGGGCATAAAACCCTAATGAATATATCTGACATTCAATATGATACGGGTATTCGTGATGATTATTTTACCGAACGGTTTTTAATGCGGGTTAATTAATGAAAAAAGTACTGGTAATCCTGTTTATTCTGACTGGGGTAGTACCAGGTATAGCTCAGCCCAGATTCAATGGATTTCTACAAAACTGGACAGCCTATAACCTAAATGATAGCCATGAAGTTTTTTTACTGCGTAATCGTTTCCGGCTGAATACAACATTATCGGGAGATTGGGCTCGCGGTTTTGTTAGTATCGATTTTAACGATGAACGCCAAGGGGACCAACCATTGCAGGAATTCAGTGTCCGCGAGTTGTATTTTGATCTGTATTTTAACAAATTTGATCTGCGGGTAGGCAAGCAGCAGGTAATCTGGGGCAAGGCTGATGGTGTCTTCATCAATGATATTGTTAATCCCCTGGACCTGCGTTATTTCCTGATGCAGGATTTTGACGACATTCGCCAAGGTTCGGTAATGATTAAAGCTAACGCCTATCTTGGGTCGTGGGGTCTGGAGACCTTGTTCATTCCCAAGTTTGAACCGTGGCGAATGGCTGAACCGGGTAGTCCCTGGGAATTTTATCGGCCTGACTCGATGCTGGTTTGGCTTTTTCCTTCCCCGCTGTCATCATCATCATCGCTGGTGCCGTTGCCAATCGCTTTCAATTGGCAGGAACAATCTCTGCCGGAAGCAACACTGAAAAACGGTGAAATCGGGCTTAGATTATCCGGGTTTTTACTGGGGACCGACATCAGTCTACTATGCCTGAATTCATTTCAGGACAGCCCGGTTGCGCAAATCGACACAATGGAAATTCAGGTAGATATGACCAGTGGCTATCCGGTGCCTCAAAGTGCTGAGCTGCATTTAATCCCCAATTTTGAACGGACAGTCATGTACGGTTTTAATTTTGCCCGGCCCTTTGGTGGTTTGGTGCTGCGCGGAGAAGTGGGTTATTTCACTGATTATCATTTCAATCTGCAACCGGAGTTTTCACCGGAATTGATGAACCAGTTGATGTCGGGATCGATGCCCGAAATCAGTAATTTCACCACGTCCGATTTTCTTCAGGCCATGGTGGGCGCCGATATCAGCGGTCCCTGGAGCAGCAACCTTTCAATGCAGTACATCCGCATGCAGATTAGGGATTATGACCCAGCGATATTGAGCAATGACGAAGTCGAAGAAATGCTGACTCTGCTGGTATCCGCAACTTTACGCAATGAAGAAGTCAGTGTCCGATCATTGACACTTTACGATAATAGCCATGACTCGGGTCTTAACAGATTTATTATCGGTTACAAGATCGCCGATGCTGTATTCCTGGAAACAGGAATTGATATTCTCTGGGGTAAGCAGGAAAGTTTTATCGGTCAATTTGCCGATAATGATAATATTTATTTGAAATTGATCTACTCATTTTAAAAATCCAGCGCTGGCTTGATCTAAAAAACCATGAAATATGCAGGATAAATTTTACATTGTGTGTTAAAATATTTTTTGCACAAGCAGGTCTGCACAGTTAATATTGAGCTAATATTATAAGAGGGAAATATCATGAAAAAAATGACCGAAAAAGCCTTGAATGAAGCTTTTGCCGGTGAATCCATGGCGCATATGAAATATCTGGCCTTTAGTGAAATTGCCGAAAAGGACGGTTACCCCCACATTGCCAATCTTTTTCGGGCGATTGCCTATGCTGAGCAGGTGCATGCCACCAATCATGCTAAAGTACTGGGATTATTAAAAAAGACTGCTGAGAATTTGCAAGCTGGTATTGATGGTGAAAATTTTGAAGTTGAAGAGATGTATCCGGCTTATGATGCCATTGCTGAATTGCAAGGAGAGAAACGCGCTAAGCGGTCCATTTTCTATGCGCTTGAAGCAGAAAAAATTCATGCGGACATGTATCAGAGTGCCCTGGAAAAAATAAATGGCAATCAAGATATTGATGTGGAAGAAGTTTATGTCTGCCCTGTTTGCGGTCACACCCATTATGGGAAACCCACAGATAAATGTCCGATTTGTAATCTTAGTCCGGAAAAATACCGCAAGTTTTGAAAGCAATAAACAGGAGAAATAGTCAATGTATAAAAAAAGTATTGAATTACTGAATACCGCCGTTGCTGATGAATTGGCCGCCGTACATCAGTACATGTATTTCCATTTTCACTGTGATGATCAGGGCTATGATCTATTAGCTGGTCTATTTAAACGCAGCGCTATTGAAGAGATGCTCCACGTGGAAAAGCTGGCAGATAGAATTCT
>DAOWAH010000039.1 GCA_030634675.1 Fidelibacterota bacterium | reverse complement strand
TGATATATTCGATGCCATCATGCGTCAGTGTGGTGTATTACGGGCCGAGAGTGTGAGTGAAGCGCTTGAGTGGTGTAACTACCTTTCCTATGCACCGTTACCGAAAGGTGAGAATACGATCATCGTAACCAATGGCGGTGGCGTCGGCGTATTAGCTACTGACGCCTGCGAGAAATATAATGTAAAACTTTATGATGACTCGCAACGTCTGAGAGACCAGTTTGAGGCTGTAACCCATGGATTTGGTTCCACTAAAAATCCCATTGATCTAACAGGCGAAGCATCCGCTGATGAATATGTGCAAGCTTTGGATGTGGCGCTGCAAGATAAATATATTGATGGTGTGTTAGCACTATATTGTGAAACAGCAATGATGACTGCTGAACAATTAATAAAAATGATTGAGGATAGTTATGCCAAATATTTAAAAAATGGTAAACCGGTGCTATTTTCATTATTCGGAGGTGTAAAAACCGAACAATGCATAAATGTCCTGACTAAGAAAAATATCCCGGTTTTCCGGGATGTCTATAATGCCACTTCCTGTCTCGGGGTAGCATATTCATTCAACAAAATGCTACTAATGGAACATACGAAGATCGTTGATTCGGAAATGGATATATCAGCCATCAATAGGCTAATTGATCGAGCTTTGGCCGATGATCGTCAGTTTATGTTGGCGCAGGAGGGGGAAGCATTGCTCAAGGCTGCAGGTCTATCAGAGCCGCAAAGCGCTGTGGCCCGAAACATTGATTCGGCAGTTAAAATTGCCGCTGAAATTGGCTTTCCGGTAGTTATGAAGGTCGTATCCCGTGATATCCTGCATAAAAGTGATGTTGGCGGAGTGCTGCTTGATCTTGAAAACAAGGTTGAGGTCATGGATGCCTACCAGACCATCATGCATAATTGCAAAGCGCATAAACCGGATGCTAATATCGAAGGAGTGGAAATAGCAGAGCAGGTTAAACCTGGGACAGAAGTGATCATTGGAGCTATGCGCGATAAAACTTTCGGTCCGATCATGATGTTTGGTCTGGGCGGTATTTTTGTGGAGGTAATGAAGGATGTTTCATTCCGGGCTTTACCTCTTAGTCGACGCGAAGTACGGACGATGATTAAGGAAATACACTCCTATCCAATATTATTGGGGATGCGCGGCGAGACCAGGAAAGAAATTGAAGGAATAGTTGAAACAATCCTCAAATTGGCGACAATTATCAGGAAATGTCCGCGAATAACGGATATCGAGATTAATCCTTTAATGGTCTATGAAGAAGGTCATGGTGTTAAAGCCGTTGACGTTAGAGTATTATTATTAAATACTGAAAAAGGTGAAAACAATGCCTAAACTAATTGTTACATCGATGCATAAAAATGCCGGGAAAACCAGTTTAATAATTGGATTAACCCGAGCCCTCAATCGGAAAATAGGTTATATGAAACCGTTTGGAGATCGCTTGTTATATCGTAAAAAACGATTATGGGACTACGATGGGGCTTTGATGACAAAAATATTCAATATCGAAGATTTACCGGAGGACATGAGTCTGGGATTTGATCACTCCAAATTACGTTATATGTATGATGAATCAAGATCTAATGAAAAAATAATGGAGATGGTGAACAAAACCGGGGCAGGTAAAGAATTATTGATAATTGAGACCGGAGGAGAGCTTTCGCGATGTATCTCTGTACATCTTGACGCTCTTACAATTGCCAGAATCACCTCCGGTAAACTACTGGTGGTATTAAGCGGAGATAATGATCAAGTTCTGGACGATGCCATGTTCCTGAAACGTTGTATTGATTTAAAGGACATTGATTTTAGTGGCGTAATCATAAATAAAGTGCGTGATGTGGAAGAATTCAGCACAAATTATTTAGGCTATTTCGCTGAACTGGATATGCCGGTACTTGGTATTTTACCCTATCGCGATGAACTAACTTATCCGTCTTTAAAATTCATTTCTGATGTCATTTTTGCTAAAGTTCTTTCCGGAGAGAGGAGTCTGGATGGTATAATCAAGCATATCTTTGTTGGTGCCATGGGTGCTGATGCCGTACTCCGGGTTCAAAAATTCAGGAAGGAGAATAAATTGGTTATTACCAGCGGGGATCGCAGTAATATGATTCTGGCTGCTTTGGATACACATAGTAAAGGTATTATCCTGACCAATAACATTTTACCATCGGCTAATTTGATTGCACGAGCATCCACTGATAATATACCTATGCTGATGGTATCTACTGACACTTATCAAACTGCTAAGAAAATAGATGGCATAGTCCCGTTGATAACTCCCGCTGAAATATCCAAAATCGAACTATTAACCGATCTGGTTCAGCAAAATGTGAATTTTGCTCAGTTAGCATCATAGAATCCTGATTCATTAGAATTGCTAAATCAATGTGGCAAATATTGAATTGGCTTACCTGATCTATTTAATGTAATTTTCATTAAGAATAGCTAAATTGGAGCGGTATGGATAAATCAGTCAGTTTCAAACTTACCGCAGAAGATATCAAACGTTACGAAAAGCAAATCGCTAAAATCGATCTCAATATCGAACGTGAATTACTTCAGAAAATACCCTATAAGGTCGAAGCTTTACTTAAATATGGTAAATTATCATCAATTCAATTGAGTCTGGTATTGGATATTTCAAAACTGATAGCGGTGTTAGGCAATTTTCCTGATCTGGAATTACCCTTAAGACGCATGATTCTGTTCGCCCTGCAATATTTTTATAATCCTGAAGATGATATTCCCGATAATGTTGTTGATCTTGGGTTTCTTGACGATGCGATTTTAGTAAGATGGGTTATCGATCAGGTTATGGTAAAGTACCCTGAATATTTTCAGGCTTAGCTACTTAGTAGGGATAATCCGATCGATGCTTTGTTTATGGAATCATAACATCAAGAGGTTTATATGAATCCTATTACTGTAGTAGTTGATGCCATGGGCGGCGATAATGCGCCCAAGGCAATTGTACGTGGCGCTGTTCAAGCTGCTAAGGATCATCCTGTAAAAATTATTCTGGTCGGTGAAGAGGAAAGCATCAAACAGGAATTAGATCGTCTGTCTTATCCGGATGGTTCGATTATCATACATCCTACGACTCAACAAATTGAAATGGGTGAATCACCACAGTCTGCGATCGAAGAAAAAACCGATTCTTCAATAGTCCAGGCCGCGCAGATATTAGCAGCGGGGAAGGCTGAAGCACTGATCTCGGCCGGCAGTACCGGGTCGGTTGTATTGGCAGCAGCCAAGCATATTCCAAGGATCTATGGTGTACGCAGAACAGCAATCGCTACGGTTTATCCAACCTTGAACGAATTAAAGCGCAAAGATTATCTGGCTCTAATGCTTGATGTGGGAGCCAATATTCATAGTTCCGCCGAAGAATTAGTTCAATTTGCTTTGATGGGTGCAGCCTATGTGTCTAGTATACGCGAAGTTGAAGAACCAACAGTAGCTCTCTTGAATATAGGTGAAGAAGAGACCAAAGGGGGCGAAAAAATGAAACTGGCATATCAAATTCTAAAGAAAACGCGAAATATCAAGTTCCATGGAAACATAGAAGGTAAAGATATAATGCGGGGTATGGTTGACGTGATTGTCACCGAAGGATTTGTGGGTAATACGGTTATAAAAACGCTAGAAGGTGCCGCCAATACGATGAGTCATTTGGGAAAAATTGCCTTTAAGACCAAATTGTCCTGGAAGATAGGTTTAATAATGCTCCGAAAAGGATTACAAGCCCTTAAAGAAGTAACCGACTATTCCGAGTATGGTGGTGCACCCTTATTGGGTTTTGAGAAAATGGTGATAATTGCTCATGGCCGTTCCAATCCTAAAGCCATAGCCAATGCGATTAAAGTAGCCAGTAAGTGTGTGCGTGACGATCTGAGCGGACATATTTCAAGCAGTATTAAAGATTATGAAGTGGAAACGGCACGTGAATTTTATCAGATGGTGAGGGAATCCGACTGACCTACATTAGGGCCTATGGCAATAATCGCGATTCTCTGATTTACACGCCTATGCCGAAAACCCCATCTACGTTGAAGCTACGATGGGCAGGCCCGGATGTGAAGCTGGTAATATATCCTCAAACATTAAGCTATCTAACAATCTGAAAGAAATAATAAAGTTGAAAATGAAACGATATGGCAATAACCTGATTATATGCTTATTGCTTGTTACCTGGACAGGATGTGCATACTTCAACACATTTTATAATGCTCAGCAATATTTTAAGGATGCGGAAGAAAAACGACTGGAAAAAGTCGGTGAATCAGTTCCTAAAAATGCACTTGATGCTTATGGCAAAGTAATTGAAAGATCTCAAAAAGTGCTGGATAAATATCCTGATTCAAAATTCCGATATGAAGCGATCCTACTGATGGGAATTTCACATTTTCATCGCGGTGAGATACGTAAGGCAGAGATTACTTTCTTAAACCTGGAAGAGGAGCCTGGTGGCAGTTATATTTTGGAAGCAAAATTTTGGCAAGCCTTATGCAAATGGAAACTCGGAAAAGTTCAACCGGCAATAAACGAGTTGGAAGCCTTACAGCAGGATGTTGAAGATCCGAAATTTAAGGCGCGAATTATGTTAGCTCGGGCTGATATATTCTTAGAAGAAGGACTAAATAAAGAAGCCTTTGAAACTCTTGAACAAGCCGCTGCCCTTACTAGAGATCCCATGGAACGGAGTCAGATATATTATCAAATTGCCAGCCTGGCTTATCGTAATAGTGATTATGATCTGGCCTTCAGGGCTAATAAACTGGTATTGAAGAGTACAATTTCAAAATCTCGTATTAATGAAGCAAATCTCAATATAGTTCAAATTCGGCGGGAACAGGGAAAACGTCGAAATGTGGAATCGCTGGTTAAGTCATTGTTGGCTGATGATCAGTATAAAGATATTCACGGTGCTCTGGAGTTGGAACTAGGGAAAATGTATCAGGATAATAATGCCCTGCCCGAAACAATGGCACAAATGAGTAAAATAGTGCAGAATTATTCTAAAACCAGCCAGTCAGCGGAAGCATTGTTTATTTTAGGCGAGATACAGTTATTAACTTTCCATCAATTGGATTCGGCTAAAATTATATTTGAAAAATCAGTTAGCGAACATCGTAATTCTCCAGTGCGGCAGAAAGCCCAGGCCTATGTAAAGGAAATATCAACTTACCTAAACGAATATGAACTTTTAAAACAAAATTTGGAGGGTTTGTATAACCCGGTCGAATCGGTGATTGACACCAGCGGGATTGATTCATCACGGCAACTAAGCTCAGTCATCATTGATACGATTAAGTTAACCGCTGATATCGCCCACAGTTTATATGTACTGGGAGAATTGGAAGCTTTTCATTTTGACCAGCCTGATTCGGCTGAGATATATTTTGAAGAAATTATTAATTATTATCGTGATAATGAGTACCACCCTAAAGCTTTATTTACCCTTAGTTATCTGAAGTATACTCTGGACGATTCTATCCGGGCAGTTGAATTGGAAGACTCTATTCTAGTAAACTACCCTGAATCCGATTACGCTGATTATATACTTAACCTGCGCGGTGATACTCTGGAATCAAATATACTGGCACAACTATTAACCAGCAGTGAAACCAACTGGCATCTGAATAGAACACTTGCGTTAAAACAGTACAAACAAATAATTATATCAGATTCTACTAGTGAAATATCAGCCAAAGCTGCCTATTTCCTGGCTTATCATTATGATTACACTGATAATAATGCCGACAGCGCTTTGGTATATTACACCTGGTTGGACCAACATCATCCACTCAGTGATCAAAATCTTGCAGCCCAGAGACGCTTTCAGCAATTGAAATCAATATTCGCTCCTCCGAAATCAGCTATTTCTGAGTCGACCGTAATCGATACGACAGGTAGTAATGATAACTGAGACTGGTCTGATAATTTCAAATCGGTGTATCGCACGGAATCTTTGGCGTTTGGAAATTGAAGTCCCTGAAATCGCCGGCGCAAAATCCCAACCGGGACAGTTTATCGAAATTTTAGTTAATCCGAACTGGGAACAGCCCTTAAGATGTCCCATGAGTATTGCCGGTATACAAAATGATACGCTAACAATAATCTATAAAACAATTGGTATATCAACGCATAGCTTAGCAACCAAACAATCAGGTGAAACAATATCAGTAATCGGCCCACTTGGGAATTCATTTTCAGTAAATGGAGCCGGATCTATCCCGGTTTTAGTTGCCGGAGGAGTGGGCTTACCACCGCTACTATGGCTGCATCAGATATTAACTAAGCAAAATATTCCTCATTATTTGATTATAGGAGCTCAAACCGGTGAAGAACATTTTATAAAAGCCGATGAGCATAAAAATATTTATCTGACTACGGATGACGGTAGTTTGGGGCACCGTGGAACTGTAATACCTGTCGTGGAAAGTATAATTGATAAAACCAATAATATACACATTTACGCTTGTGGACCTGAAGCTATGCTTGCAGCAGTACAAGATACTGCATTTAAACACAATATTGGTGGCCAGTTATCTACCGAAAGTTATATGGCCTGCGGACTTGGTATCTGTCAGGGATGTGTTGTTAAACGTAGAGATTTTAAACCTGTTGATCATTCCAATAATTTACAATATGCATTGGTTTGTAAGGATGGACCTGTTTTCAATATGGGGGAGTTGTATTTTGACTGATCTAAGAGTAAAGATCGGATCTGTTGATTTTAAAAATCCGATCTTTACGGCATCCGGAACGTTTGGTTACGGTACTGAGGTTTCTGATTTAACTGATGTTTCAGCGCTTGGAGCCATCGTTACTAAGTCGATTACATTACATCCCCGAGAAGGGAATCCACCGCCACGAATTGTAGAAACGACCGGTGGTATGATCAACTCGATTGGCTTGGCCAATATTGGTGTGGATCAATTTATCAAAGAAATGCTCCCAGTTTACCAGTCCTTTGGAACAGCCGTTATTGTTAACATTGCCGGCTCTACGGTGGAAGAATACTACCAGGTTTTGAAAAAAATCGATGCTGTTTCATCCAATATTGCCGGCTATGAAATCAATATATCCTGTCCTAACGTAAAAGAGGGTGGGATGGCATTTGGTGTAAGCAGTGAAACCACTGCCCGTTTAACTGCACAACTCCGCTTACTAACTGATCGATTGTTAATTTTGAAATTGAGCCCCAATGTCACCGATATCACTGTTATCGGTAAAGCGGCTCAGGAAGCTGGTGCTGACGCTGTTTCTGCTATTAATACATTGGTTGGTATGAGTATTAATCATTTGTCCCGTGAAAGTAATATTTTTACTACTTATGGTGGTTTATCAGGTCCGGCTATTAAACCAATTGCCTTAGCTTGCGTGCATAAATTAGCGAGCAGTCTGGAAATTCCGGTGCTCGGGATTGGTGGTATAACTGCAGTCTCGGATGTCGTTGAATTTACCCTGGCAGGAGCCACAGCAATTCAGATCGGAACAGCCAATTTCCGTGATCCCGATATTGACAGGAAAATTGTATTTGATTTGGTAGAATATTGTAAACAGCATAAGATTGATTCATTCGAATCACTGATTAGGCAAGTGCGGGTATTTCAATGATAAAACGTTTATTATTAACCTCAATTGTAGTAGCACTAATTTGCGCCTGTGCCTCATCACCGCGCTACGGACATGGAAAAGCGGGTCGCAGGTCAACTGAACGAAGCCCAAGCCGGTCGGCGAAAGTATTGACTGGGATAAGTTCCTTTTATGCGGATGACTTCCACGGTAAACTGACGGCTAACGGCGAAGTTTTTGATATGTACGGACTAACCGCTGCCCATAAAACACTGCCATTGAATACGATTGTACGAGTAACCAATCTTGAGAATAAAAAATCACTAATTTTACGTATCAATGATCGAGGACCGTATGTTAAAGGCCGGATCCTGGATTGTTCGTATGGAGCGGCATTAAAACTGGGCTTTGTGGGTGAAGGAACTGCAAAAGTAAGAATTGAAATAATTGAGCTGGGGGATAATCTGTACATGAAACATGATTAAACGAATATAGGTGGAGAAGATGAGAAAGAAATTCTATATGATTGCCAATCCAAAGGGGGGATCTCAGAATGTTATGGAAATCATCTCACGTATAAAACCCATTTTCGAACAGGCCGACACTGAACTGATGATTCACGAAACTTCCTGGTCACGGCATGCCAACGAAATTGCCCAGAAAATGAATTTTGACGATTATTCCGGTCTGCTTACGGTCGGTGGCGACGGAACAGCCCACGAAGCGATCAATGGTTTAATGAATCGTTCTGATGGTAAAAAAATACCGCTGGGGTTGATCCCAGGTGGTAGTGGCAATTCATTTTTATACGGATTGGGTTGTCACGATCCGGTAAATGCTGTCAACCGGATTCTGAATGGTAATACAATGCTGATCGATGTGGCTGAAATGTCGATGGAAAATAAAATCTTGTATTCGTTTAATATTATTGGCTGGGGTTTGATTACGGCGATTGCCCACACTTCTGAAAATTTTCGCTGGTGGCCGAAACAGCGCTATAATATTTCCACGGTTATCGAATTGATTCGTTTAAAGGCACGGGCTACACGCCTGATTATTGATGATATTGAAATTGACGGACAGATTTCTTTTTTAATTGCCTGCAATACGCCTTATACCGGGGTCGGAATGAAAATGGCACCCCGTGCACGGCTTGACGATGGCAAAATTGACTTGATTGTAGTAAAAAAAGCGACCCGGTTGCAGATGCTGAAACTGTTCCCAAAAGTGTTTGACGGCAGTCATATCGAGTCAGAATTGGTCGAATATTACCAGGCTAAAACCTTTGAATTGATTCCAGAACAGGATGATCTGCTGGATGTGGATGGTGAATTGACTGGGTCGACACCTTTTAAAGTTTTCATGAAATCCAAGGCGATTAAAATTTTTATTTAAGTTTCGTTGTTTTCAGCAATAACCCAGGCTGACCATTAATTCACCGGCAATACTGATTACAAATTCTCTATCTTTATCAGTAAAAGTATCTGGCACTCTGATTTCCTGACCTGCCTGGGGGCGTATGACATTTTCCCTGCGATCCGGGCGACAGGGATTTGCCGGTGGAATCTTCTGTAAATATTGCCCAATTTTTTCCACTATAACATTATAATCCTGATCTAAATCTTCATATTTGACTAAATGGACATTACTATCAGGATGTGAGTCACAATAATCCAACCAACCGGTTACATGGTCTTGCCAGCGGTGGACCATGCTTTGCATTTGTCGCTTCTGATAGCGTAACATTGCACCGCAAGGTTCGGAACGAACAAATTCATGTACTGTGGCCGTATCAGGGCCTTCTTCCCAGCCCTGGGTATTATAGTATTTAATTAATTTCCAATTACTGCGTAATGTATGAAATGGATTTCGATATACATAAAAAATATGGAATTGCTCTTCTAAATAGGCCATTATCTCATGGAAGAAACCGATCGGGTGGTGTGATTTCAGAATATTCAATATTGATTTATCGTGCGCCTGTTTGATATAGTTTAAAATTGCCGTTGGGGAATGAAAATTGATTCCAAGTTCATTATCAAAATTCCACCATGGTGATGAAAGATAAGGATAGTTTTTGGCAATTGTATTCATTAAAAAGTGGGTTCCGGAACGTTCATGACTGATTACAGCCACTTTTTTCTGAGGGATCGAGCCCATGTATAAATTTGTTATCATAATACAATCCTGATT
>DAOWAH010000157.1 GCA_030634675.1 Fidelibacterota bacterium | reverse complement strand
TGGCTTCCGATGGTTATCTGCGCGATGAACAGCTATTTGATATATATGTTAATCATCCTCCCGTTATTATTTCCAAAGCAGGCGCGACTGCTTTAGTTGGTGAATTATACAAATATCAGATAATTGCCGAGGACAAAAACAGTGACGCTAAATTGCAGTATTCATTGCATAAAGCGCCCACCGGACTGCAGATGAGCAGGAGCGGTCGGGTGGTCTGGAAACCTAAACCATCACAAATTAATATGCATAAGTTTACCGTCCAGGTTTCCGATGGTTATCGGGAAGATATTCAGACCAACCAGGTATTTGTAAATATTAATCCCAATATTCTGTCCACGCCGAAACCGGTGGCTCTGGTCGGCTATGAATACCGTTATAAAATGGTGGTAGAAGACTTGAACAAAGACCGGATCACTTTCAGACCGTTACGGCTGCCCAAATACGCCCATTTCAATCCCAAAACCGGCCAGCTTAGCTGGAAACCGCGCAGTGGGCAGAAAGGCCCCAATGATGTAATCATCATGGTCGTGGATGAGCGCGGGGCCGCTACATCGCACGATTTCCAGATTCATGTATTTGAGGATCCCAGCAACCGCCATTTTGTCAACACCGGTTGGCCGCTATTGTTGACTTTTGTCGGGGTAATGTTTGCCTGGGGCGCGGCGCAGATTTAATCCGCCTTTGCGTTCCGCTACGGTGGACCTGCCTGCACGAAGCCGTGGTTTCGTTACGGCAAAAGCAGGCAAGAAGGCTTGGTTAAATTCTCAACTGCATGTAGTGGAACAATGGGTTCAGGATTTGCCATGGGGTTTGTACCCTTTAATACACCTTGACTAACTTTTAGAATTAGCCAGCAATCGTAATAGTGCATTTTCTCCGCCCAGGCTGGGAGTAAAGCGGATTACCAGACCATAGATTGGTAAATCTTGCGCATCTTTCAATGTGGCGAATTTCAATAAATCCTTTTCGGTGGTAATAATATATTTGGCATGGACTGCATTTATTTTCTGTAATAATCGCTTAATATCGGAAGCGCTGTATTCATGATGATCCGGGAAGCGGATATGCGCGGCAACCTTTAAGCCCCCTTGCGCCAGGGTCCGATCAAATCCAAGCGGATCACCAACGGCTGAAACAGCAATGGAAGTGGCCCCTTTTACTTTATCCAAAGGTAAATTATCTTTTAGACCAATCAGAACTGATTCAGTTTCCATTGTGCTGGTAAAATTGGGAACGGGCAATTTATTAGCCCTACTTTTTAATGCCGCCGACGGTGCAGCTAAATTGGTTTTAGTCCAAAATATCAGGTGTGCCCGGCGCAGGTGAAACCAGGGTTCACGCAAGCGCCCAAAGGGTATCAGCTTATTGTCATTTACCGAATCCTGGGCATTGATCAGCACCACATCAAGATTCCTTTCTAATTGGCGATGCTGAAAAGCGTCATCCAATATGATTACATCAGGGACGAAATGCTGACTTAGATATACACCACCCCGGTAGCGGTTTGCATCCACAACAATCGGTACACCGGGCAACTGATGAGCCATCAGATATGGTTCATCACCGACGTTTTGCCAAGTTTGATCCAAAATTTTGCCATTGGTGACCAAGACCGTCCCGGTAGTTTTTCGACCATAACCGCGACTTAGAATTGCAACCGCATTACCCTTGGATTGCAGCAATTTGGTAAGATAAATCACAGCCGGTGTTTTACCGGTGCCGCCCAGAGAGATATTACCGATGCTGACTACCTGACAAGGTAGTTTATGGGAGACAAAAAAGCCGACGGTGTAAAACAGGTTGCGCCAGAAAATTATACCCCAGTATAATAGCGCCAGTGGAAACAGTAGGTAGCGCAAAAAAGTGTTAGTGAACAGGTTAATTCCCGGTGAGCTCATCTACCTGTTGTTCCAGAATATTCAATTCATTAGTTAACCGGTCAGTACAGGTTTTAAAATCCATAGTCCGCGTGAATATCAAAGGTGAACCATATATTATTTCCGTTCGGGCAAAAGCCTTGGCGACAATAAAAGTGTCCCAGTTGGTGAAACCACGAAATCTGGTTGAATGGGAAGCGACGGGAATTATTAAGGCACCGGTGGTCTGGGCGGCTCGAATAGCGCCGGGTTTGCATTGTTTTAACGGCCCTTTTGGTCCGTCAGGGGTCATGTATACTAACGTTCCGGGCTTTTTGAGAATTCTCAACATGTCCCGAAAAGCTTCTCTTCCCCGTTCGGAACTGGATCCCCGTACAAATTTCCAACCAATTTGTTTTCCGATCCGAGAAATTAATTCAGCATCCTTATGAGTTCCAGCCAAGCCGTAATAGCCGTTCCCGGCCATATACATGAATGGAGATAGTAAGCGTCCGTGCCAGCTAGCTATGATAACCGAATTTCCTTTCTTTATAGCATCCCGGGAATAGTGGGCACCCTGTACATGGAAGCGATTGGTGAAATATATCAATCGGATAACCCAACCACCGACAATGATAGTCAGCCAGGTTTTTATAGATATGAAAAGTTTTGTCGTAATACTCATGGTGTTTCAGCTAAAATTGCTTCGGCAGCCCGGCGATAAGCGCCATGAGTGCCCAGGGTTTGACGTACCTTGGCGTATCCGGAGAGCTGTGTTTCCCGTTCATTCGTATCGTTCAACAAAGGTGTAACCGCCTGCTTGAGATTTTCCACTGTAAGCTGATTTTGCAGCAGTTCCGGTACGACTTGCTTTCCGGCAATCAGGTTTACCATCGCGACATAAGGCAAGCGTACCATTAATCGTGCTAGGTAATAAGTCGGTGCCGAGAGGCGATAGGCTACAACGGCCGGTATATTATAAACGGCGGCCTCCAAAGTCGCTGTACCGGAGGCAACCAGCGCTGCCTGACCATAGCGTAAGGTCAGCCGGGGATCATCGCTTTCAACAAGAATATCAGCCGGCAGCGGTTTTAATTCAACATTGGGAGCCTTGCCAACAATTATCCTGATTGAATTACTGCTTTGAACAATATTCTGGGCAGCCGGTAGAAAGACGGGCCAGTGCCGATTCACTTCCTGTTGGCGGCTGCCGGGAAAAAGTACCAGTAATTTTTCATCAGCGGTTAGGCCATGTTTCTGATAGAATTCATCCTGTGTGAGTGCGGCTACAGATTGTTCTGCAAAGGGATGTCCGATAAATTGTGCCGCTACTTTGCGCTTACGGTACCACTCTTCCTCAAATGGAAAAATGGATAATACCTGGTCGAAATATTTCCGGATGATTTTAACGCGCTTTTCTTTCCAGGCCCAAACCTGGGGCAGGATAAAATAAGTGACTGGAATACCAAGATGGAAAATTTTACGGGCTAAGCGCAGATTAAAACCGGGGTAGTCAATCAGGATAATTCGAGTGGGATACAATCGCTCAATAGTTTCAACAGTTGTTCGCATTACCTTCTTAAAATAAGCCAAGTGCTTTATAACTTCGGTAAAACCCATCACGGCCAGCTTATCCGCAGGTTCGAGAATTTCCACCCCAGCGGCGGCCATTTTATTACCTCCATGCCCCACAAACCAGGCATTGGATTCCTGTTGCCGGATTTCTTCCACCAGCCTTGCGCCGTGTAGATCACCAGATTCTTCCCCAGCGACAATAAAAAACAATTTCGCGTCCGGATTTCTGGGGGAGGTTATTAAAGTACCCATATTTTCAAGCCGGTGATCGTTCTATGTTGATCCTCTTGTTAGAAGAATACTGACCGGATTAAAATGATAATCAGGATAACCAGAATATTTTGCAGGGTGCGCTTTTCAATTTTTAAGGTGTTAGCAATAGTGCGTGGAATGCGATCATCTGCGTTTTGCCAGGCCGTGAATCGTGGCACTACGCGTGGGACATATTTACAGAAGACACGGTATTGCTCGCCAAATTTCTCGGTCAAGGTTTCTTCTTCCAGCGCTATAATCAACGAATACTGGATAAGGAAAAAAGCCCAGGTCAGAATCAACATAGCCAGCACTGAAGGTGCACCAGCGAAAAATACCACCCCGGTATAAATGATCATATTGCCCACATAAAGCGGATTGCGAACATAGGCAAAGGGACCCGCCGTGCACAGTGCTGCAGCGCCAACCCGGGTAGTGCGGGTAGCCCCACCCGCAAAGCGATTGGCGTAGATGCGAATCGCCTCACCCAGTAGAATTAACAATAACCCAAAAACAATACCAAAAAATGCTGGGCGAGCAAAATAGATCAGGATCAACACCAACGGAATAGGCGTATAACTGCGATTTTTAAAGAAAAATTGGCGGATGTCCATTATACCAGATCGTCGATTATCATTTGCTGTATTTTAGTTGCCACCGCCAGAGCCTCACGACCAGCCACACCATCTACAATTGGTTTTTCCTTACCCTGAATGGCAGCGATGAAATTGCTCAATTCCATTTGTAGGGCATCGGATTTTTTAATAGCGGGTTTTTCATAAACGATCTGACGCTGGTATCCGTCCTGGTCAAGCGGGGCAGTAAATATAGCTTGAGGATCTTTTCTCTGGGTGTCCAGAATCCGATAGACTTCGGTTAGACCCAGTGATAGATCTATAGTGATGTACATGTCCTGCTGAAAAACCTTAATTTTCCGAACCCGGTCTTTAGCAATCCGGCTGGCGGTGATATTAGCTACCGTACCGTTGTGAAAACGAATCCGGGCATTGGCAATATCCACCGATTTAGTCATGATCGAAACTCCGCTGGCGCGGATATTTTTCACCGGTGAATCCACCAAAGATAGAATAATATCAATGTCATGGATCATCAGATCCAATACTACCGGAACATCAGTCCCGCGCACGGTGTAAGGAGCCAGTCGCTGGACTTCAATGAATTTT
>DAOWAH010000272.1 GCA_030634675.1 Fidelibacterota bacterium | reverse complement strand
CTATTCCGGTTGCCACTGCAAAATCAGTCTTGACCGAGCGTATTCTTCTGCTGATAAAAAAATACGGATTTTCTATCAACCGGATCACGATCCGTAACCAGAGAACCCGTTGGGGGAGTTGCTCAATAAAAAACAATATCAGCTTAAATATCAAATTGTATCACCTGCCAGCTGAGTTGCAGGATTACGTGATACTGCATGAACTAGTCCATACGGTACACCACAACCATAGCTCAGCTTTCTGGGATAAACTGAAAACCATCCTGCCAATGGCAAAATCACTCGATCGCCGGTTAAAAAAACTAGGCATACCAATTGATTGAGATTTAGGTAATAGGATCATTGTAATTTTTAATTATTATTCAGAAATTTATTAAAGGATTAATTGCCACTGGGTGCAATCTGGGTATCATTAAATACAATTTCCCAGTTGGTTGTCTCAGTCGAAATCTCTCTGCTGCATTTATTTTGAATACCTGCAATGATCAAATCTGAATCAAAAAAACCTATTTCTACAATCGTACTGGCCGGTGGTCGTAAAAACATCCGCTGGAATGACATCAAGACGTTTTTTACTGATATGAACCGCTACCACGAGCATTATTTGCCTTCCAAAAAATATAAAACACTGAGACTGATGCCGGGAACGATAAACGGTGAATTCGGTCAATTTCCCATTATCTTGTATTTATTGCACACATTGACAAAAGCACCTTCAGTGGGAAATATTATTGTAATTGGCCCCAAAGCGGAGTTAGAGGAAAGTTTAAAACAAGCCAATTTTCCAACCACTCGTTTTAAGGTCATCCAGCAGGGTGATTCATTTGGTGAAAATATGATGCTGGCCTATAATGAGTCTGGCGCCAAGGGCCATGTCCTTGCGGTAATGGGTGATTCTCCCCTCACAACTTCCCGGAGCATAGAGCATTTTGTAAAGCTCAGCAGCAATTTCCTCGATTACGATAATATTCTACCGGTTGTGAAGGCAGCGGTGCTGGATAAATACGCCCGGTTCATGCCCCGGCCATATCTCAGACTACTCCCGGATGGACTTGAACCGGCAAGCTATTGTCAGCCTGATGATATGGATAAACGCGGGCGCATCGGAGTTCGTCTCACCAGCCTGGCAATGTGTAATCTGCAGGGCATGACCGCTGATAAAATTAATCATTTACGATCACTACGAAAATTATTGCGCCCGGCAACCCAAAAAATGATTCGGCAGGATTTGGGATCGAGTGTACTGATTCAATATCGTCGGGGAATACCGTTTTCGTGGGTGTGCAAAAAATTCGAGCAGTTATACGGTAAATCCATAATCACGGTTGGTCTCCCCGATGCCGGTACGGCGATTGATGTCGATTCCAGCACTGATATACGGGCCGTATCGCGTATTTTCAGTTATCGGCGTAAAAAACAGTTGGCTGAATCGCCCTGATGCAACGCGATTAATTACTATCAGTCAAAAATAATTTCAAATTCGGTGTATTCAGCGGCAATCCGCTCCAGCGAAAAGCGGAATCCATGATTCATTAGTATTTCCCGGACCAAAGTCAACCCAATCCCCTGACCATTTTTCTTGGTGCTGAAAAAGGGACTAAATAATTGTTTTTTGATTTCTGCGGAAAAACCACTTCCTGAATCTCGTATAATTAATTTGGCTTTGGGCTGTCGCTGGGTGATAATTGTAATGGTCCCCTTTTCGCCAATGGCTTCCATGGCATTTTTGATTATATTGACCAGTACATGTTCAAACTGATGGTCGTCAACAATAATATTGAAAGGTGATTCGGACAATTCCCAAACCCATTCAATCCCCCTGTCCACGCACTGCGAATGCAGCAGGATTTCCACCGTTTGCAATAGTTGATGCAAATCTTGCTTAATTGGTTCCGGGGCCGGTAATCGCACGACTTCGGCATAATTTGTCCTGAACTGGGTAAGATGCCGATTGCGGGTTATGGCGATATCGATTGTGTTTTCGAAGTCCCCACGATCGGCTTCAGGTAGGTGAGTTCCGTATGCCAGAAATGAATCCAGAATAGAATTAACGGCACCAATCGAATTATTAATTTCATGTGACATTAACCGTATAATTTTTCCATAGGCCTGTTTTTCGGTTTTGTATAATTCATCGGTTAATTCTTCAATAATAATAAAATGATGATAAAAACCCTGGTCACGAAATTGAGACTTACGGCATTTATAGGCCTGCATTCCACTAATGGCAATGATGCTGGAATCACCGGGAGCCAATTGGTTCAACCCAGAGATCAAATCTCCACTTAAATCGCCTAACGCAAACCCAATACATTGATCTATCTCCAGATCCAGTATTCTGGTGGCGGTCGGATTTAATTCCGTTATCAATCCGTCAAAATCAAGAATGATAATACCAACGGGCGCCGCCTGCAGGAGCCGTTCCAGAAAAAAATGCTGCTCCCGCTGACGGATCCGCTCGGACCGCAACTGATCAATCATGCGATTATACACATCTATCAATTGATCCATTTCATGCTGGTTGACCGGCACCAGTTTGGTGCTGAAATCCTTATCCTTAATTGTCTCGATCCCTCCCATTATCATATTTACAGGACGAATCAGGGAACGATACAGGCTGATCGAAAAACCGATCGAAACAATTAACATGATTTCGGTCAGCAGGAACCACCAGCGCTGTTTGTCCAACAGCTGTAGTGAGAGAACAAAAAATATTATATGCAATATGACGACAAAAGCAACGTACCGAGTACGGAGTTTCATACAGTGATTCCGTATTTTTCCAATCGGCGATATAGGGCCGCCCGGCTGAGACCCAGCGACTGGGCGACCTGTTTGATATTCCCAGTGTGAAATTCCAATGCTTTTTGAATCATGGAGATTTCAATTTCTTCCAAGGTCATTTCACCCACCTGAGGCAGGCTGCTCTTGGTACTCTGTTTGGGACCCCGTTCAAGCTGGCGGGCAAAATCTTTTTGCTGGATCAGATTTGAATCCGATACCAGTACTGTGCGCTCCACCATATTTTTAAGTTCTCGAATATTCCCTGGCCAGGATAGCGTTTTAAGCCATTCCAGAGCCTTGTCATCGACTGTCAAATCGGATCGGCCATAGATGATTTTCAGATTATCAACAAAATGACGTGCCAGGATTGGGATATCAGCG
>DAOWAH010000396.1 GCA_030634675.1 Fidelibacterota bacterium | reverse complement strand
CGGCGAATGGTGGTAAGGTGGAATTCACCGATCCACAAATCCGCCAGGACGGGGCTAAAAATCACTTGGGAATCTGTCCTCAGGAGAACATATTCTGGCCTAAACTGACCTGCAGCGAGCAACTGGTTTTCATGGCCGAAATGTACGGATTCAACGGTCAGGAAGCCCGCCGGCAAAGCAAATATCTGTTGGAATTGATGGGTCTGATGGTCAAAACAAATACGCTGGTTAGCAAACTCTCCGGGGGAATGAAACGGCGGTTGAATATTTGTCTGGCCCTGGTTCACGATCCCGAAATACTGGTATTGGATGAGCCGGAAGCCGGGCTGGATCCACAAAGTCGCCTGCTAGTGCGCAGTTTGATCAAGGATTTGGCACGGAAGAAGACGGTTATTCTGACCACCCATAATATGGATGAGGCTGATCGCCTGGCGGATCGGGTGGCCATTATCGATCATGGTAAATTGCTGAAACTGGACACTCCGGAAAATCTGAAACAAGCTGTTGGTGAAGGTGATCTGCTGGAAATCACGATAGAACTGCCCAAGGGTGGTGGTGCTGATGAACAGACACTGGTAGCGGCGGTGCGACCACTATGCGAATCAGCAGCGTACAATAACGATGTACTAATCCTCAAGGCGCCACATCTGGTGGGTCTCCTTCCCGAGATCACCGCCACACTTAGCAAACTGGATGTAGTAACTAAGGAAATTACGCTACGAGAAAACACCTTGGAGGACGTGTTTATCCATCTCACCGGAAGAACGTTGCGGTCATGAAATTTCTCAGTGTTATTAAAAAGAGTTTATTGGAACAGGCACGCAGTTTCTGGATACTGGTCCTCACCGTAACAATGGCACCTTTTTTTGTTTTTGTCTATTACTTGATCAACGAATCATGGCAACCGCACTATAGCCTGTTAATTGTCAACCGCGATTTGGGGATTGAAGTGTTGGGGCAACCTGTAAATCACGGTGAATTTCTGATTGAGACAGCTCGCAACCTCGAAAGCGATTCCCTGACGATTCCGATTAAGGTGCGCCTGGCAATGGACAGGGAAAGCGCCCTGCAAAAACTGCAGAATAAAAAGGCTGATGCCCTGATCGTAATTCCGGAGAATTTCTCAGCTGCCATGGAGGCAATGTTAACTACCGGCACGGGACCACAATCGCAACTGGAGCTGGTAGGTGATTTGACGGATATGGAATACATGGTAACCGCTATCTGGGCCGGAGAGGTTTTTAATCGCTATCTTGCGCAAGTATCACCAATGGCCATGCCAGTAGAAATTACCGAAACCAGCCTGGGCGTATCCGGCGAAATCAATGAATTCGACATGTGGGTTCCGGGGCTGTTGATCCTGTCAATCATCATGCTGATGTTTTCGGCTACCATTGCTATCGTGACAGAAGTGAAGAACGGTACCATCATTCGGCTGAAACTTTCGCGAATCGGCGTACTGAATTATCTGGGTGGCATCAGTGTAGTACAGGTAATTGTGGGATTGATTTCAATCATGTTGACGCTCGGGGCGGCATTACTGATGGGTTTTGATTACACCGGTTCGGTTGGAGCCTTACTGGTGATTGCAGTATTGACCAGTATCTCAATGATTGCTTTCAGCCTGGTTTTAGCAGCCAGCACTAAAACTGTGAATGAGGTGCTTATCGTTGGTAATTTTCCCCTGTTTCTATTTATGTTTTTCACCGGGGCGGCCTTCCCGCTGGAGGGAAAAACACTGTTTACCATCGCCGGCTATTCAATCTCTGCCCAGGGGATCATGTCCCCGACCCATGCCATTATCGCTGCCAAAAAAGTTCTGATTATGGGTGCCGGCCTGGGAGATGTTTTACCGGAGTTGGCGGCGCTGGTTGTTTTGATTGTAATTTATTGGG
>DAOWAH010000098.1 GCA_030634675.1 Fidelibacterota bacterium | reverse complement strand
AATGTCTATTCCGGTAAAATCAGTGACCATCTCCCGGTAGCCTGGAGATTCATGCCTTGAAATTCAAGCTGTTAATTTTCTGTGTTTTTGTCGGATTGGTTATGCTGCCGGCCCAGGATCAGATTGCCTATTTCAAGTATTTCCGGACCGACCTGGATTTTATCGCTGATAACACCCTGAGAATCCCCGCCCGGATCGGCGTTGCTCATCTGGAAGTGGCCTACGATGAGGATCATCAGCCGCTACTGATTTCGAAATACAGTCGTTTGGGAATCGTGCAAGGCTATGAGATCCATTCTTATGATAATTATGAACGTCTGATCCGGCGCGCCTGGCTTGACAGCGCGAAGTCGGTGGTAAAAGTTGTCTGGTATAGTGAAACGGAACCCTGGAGCAAAGCCTTCCGGGAATATGCTGTCTCACAGGCTCAGCATCTGACATTCCAGGGCCAGAACAGCACTTTTACTTTTGCGCCAAATGGAAGGATAGAAACAGTTACTTTCCGCACAGTCAATAGATTTGATTATGGCCGAATTAGCTTTCGTTATGATGACCGGGATAGGTTGATCGTGGAATCCTGGATTTCATTGCCTGATTTTAAAATTGTCCGTAAATATGCCTATGAATGGATGGGACGATCGAAGGTCTTGCATCTGCGGGAATACAATCAGAATAATGAGTTGGTCAGTCATGTTACCGTGGAACAGGCACCGGCCGATCAATTATACAAAGTGCCACCGCCCCGTACCGGCAATATCCTGGATGAAGTTGAATTAATCTTAGACGAAATCACTGCCAAGAAAACCCACTTGCCCTTTCCAGCCTTGATACCAAAAACGGAATGGGATCGTCTGGTGCTGAAAACAGGGACGGTAATGGAGGTGCATTTTATCGAACTGACCGGAAGAGTGGTACGTTTCCGTCAGGCCGGTGAATCGGATGATCTATCAATACCATTGGAGCGGGTACAATTGATCATTTCGCGCTACGGAGAGCGCGTATATCCGTAAACCAGATCAAATTTCATCAGGATTTCATCAAGCTTGCTTTTGCCCGAATACAAGAATTAAATTGAACTTAATTGTTTTCCTGTAAATAACCGGATGGGATAGGAAATGCAGTCCAATCAACATTTAAAACGTAACATATTAACAGTATTTTTGATCATGGGATTCAGCATAGGTCTGACTCAGGAAATGGCTTACCCGCCGCCGGTGAATTTGATCACCATACCCACCGCAGGCACTTTAGTGCGAGGCAGTTTTGCCGTGGAAATGCGTTTACAGAAAAAAGGCAGTCTGACCGCCGGACTTGCCGCCGGATTAACCGACCGCTTCATGTTTGGTATCTCCTATGGTGCCAGTCAACTGATCGGTGACTTGGAGCCGACACCATATCCCCGGCCGGAAGCCAATCTGAAATACCGCCTGATCGACGAAACCACCTCCCTGCCCGGAGTAGCCATTGGTCTGGATACTCAGGGATTTGGCCAGTATCACCCGGGAGATTCCCTGAAACGCTATGATGTGAAAGCCTATGGACTGTACGCTGCTGCCAGTAAAAATTGGCAGTTCGTTTTGGGTAATGCGGGACTGCACGGCGGGATGAATTATAATTTTACCGAAACGACCGATGGTGATGAGGATATTAACCTGTTTGTTGGCGCCGATCTGGAGTTGAATCCGGAATTTTCGATTCTGCTGGAATATAATGCCGCCCTGAACGATAATGAGAAGCCCCTTGAATCGCTGGCTTTAAATAAAGATGGATATTTGAATGCTGCCCTGCGCTGGACCTTTGTGGAACACCTGCACATTGAACTGGAATTCAATAATTTGCTGTTTGATAAAAGCGATAATAGCAAAGTCAAATATTTCAACCGAGAGTTGAAAATCACCTACATCGAATACTTTTAAGAGAGGGATAAAATGAAAAAACTAGCCATTTTGTTAATGATTCTGTCCGTAGGACTGCTGGCCCAGGATTTTGATAGTCTGATAACTCAAGCCGATGCTCAGCATGATATGGATGCCTATGATGCCGTTTTCAAACTATTGAAACAGGCCGAACAATTGGATGCGGAAAACTATGAAGTTGTCTGGCGTTTGGCACGGGCTCATTTCGATTTCTCTGATAATACTACCGACGAAGTGGAAATCGAAAAGAATTTATATGCCGGTTTTGAATATGCCGAAAAAGCCCTAAAAATTGATGACGGCCGGGCCGAGTCGCATAAATGGTACGGTATCTTGATTGGCCGGGTTGGCGAGATTGAAGGGACCGAACAGAAGATCAAGAATTCCTATCCCATGGCTGAGCATACCCAGAAAGCGATTGAGCTTGATCCGGATGATGCCGGGAATTACCACGTGATGGGTCGCTGGCATTTTGCTCTGGCTGATCTGAGCTGGATTGAACGGAAGATTGCCAGTTGGGTCTATGCCACACCACCTGAGGCTAGTTTTGAAGAAGCCCGTGGCTATTTCAAGCAGGCTATTATCAAAGATCCGGAGGATATTCGTAATTATGTCTGGCTGGGCAAAGCGCTAGAAGAACTGGATGACGAGGACGGTGCCGGTCAGGCTTATAAACAAGCCTTGGGGATCGAAGCTAGCTCAGACAGTGATAAAATTCTGCAGGAAGAAGCCCGGGAACTGCTGGAAGATTTATAAGCTAAATCGATCATTTAAGACAGGATGCCATCACTTCGAGCGATGGCATCCTTTTTTTATTTTAAATACGACAGTTTCACAAATACGGGGAAATTCAGTAATTTGATTCATTATAAAGAAGATTTTCTATGAATGATAAATACCTGATTGAAAAGCGCTTGAAATCGGAACCGATTTACAAAGGCAAGCTACTGGATATTTACTGTGATAAAGTGCAGTTGCCGGATGGATCAACCTCGACCCGGGAATATACGATTCATCCCGGGGCGGTGGCGCTGGTGCCGGTCATGCCGGATGGCCGGATAATGCTGATTAGGCAGTTCCGATATGCGGTACATCGAGTAATGATTGAGATCCCCGCTGGTAAACTAGACCCGGGGGAAGATTATCTCGCCACCGCCCGGCGCGAACTGGTGGAGGAAATTGGTTACCGAGCGGAAAAATTTACACTGCTTGGTGAGATCGATCCATGTGTCGGTTATAGTAATGAACATATGTGGATTTGTCTGGCGGAGGATTTGGTGCCAATGAAAAACAATCTTGATCACGATGAATTTATTGAATTATTACCCGTCACTTTAAATCAAGCAGTTGTGATGGCTACCGATGGCAGTATCACGGATGTAAAAACCATAATTGCTATTCTGTGGACTGAGCGATATTTAAAGTAATTCCTCCATTATCTCTGAGGCTGGCCCATACGAATCCAGGGCATAGCTGGTTAAAAACATCTGTCTTTTTTGCCGCTTGATAACATTCTGCCGAGGCGATATCGCTGGAACCGATTTATTCGCCCTGCCCAATATAATTATGGTTGAGCAATCAAACCATTTTCTACATTCGGACTGGATGAAAACCTCCTTGGTTCAAAATATCAAGAATGTTGCGATGGATTTGGGATTCCAGAAAATTGGTATCACCGAAGCTCAACCTACACCAAAAGAACACCAGCGTCTGATTGACTGGCTGACTGCTGGTAATCAGGCGCAAATGCACTGGATCGAAAAACGGAAGGAGAAACGGAGTGCTATTCACGAGTACTTTCCGGAAGCAAAGTCTGTAGTTTCAGTGGGGATGAATTATTTTACCGGTCTCAGCAGAGATGTGGTTGGAGCCGAATTAAATTTCAGTAACTATGCCTGGGGTGATGATTACCACCTGATTCTGAAAGAACGGTTGCAGAAACTATTGGCATATATAAAGCAGCAGACCAGCAATGTGCAGGGCGTGGTTTGTGTAGATACTTCCCCGGTAATGGAAAAAGTCTGGGCGCAACGGGCTGGTTTGGGCTGGCAGGGCAAGCATACTAACCTGATCAGCCGCGATTATGGCAGCTGGCTGTTCCTGGGGGAATTAATCCTTGATATTGAGTTGGAATATGACCAGCCGTTTGCCGATGATTTATGCGGAACCTGCACAGCCTGCATCGACGCTTGTCCCACTAAAGCACTTACGGCTTACCAATTAGATGCCCGGAAATGTATATCCTATCTGACAATTGAACACCGTGGGGACATGCCGGAAGAATACGCTGATAAATTGAATGGCTGGATCTATGGCTGTGATATCTGCCAGGAAGTCTGTCCCTGGAACATGAAATTTGCCCGGCAAACAATGGAAGTCGCGTTTCAGGCAGGCGTGGCTGTAAAAACCTATACAAATGATGATTGGGAGCGATTGAGCGAAGAAGATTTCCGGAAAATATTTAAAAATTCGCCGGTTAAACGAACTAAATATTCCGGTCTCATGCGTAATATAAAAAACAATTCTTGACGGAAAGGTATTACTAAAACTGGCGATTAAGGAAATCATTAACCCCACGCCAGTATTCCGGATAACCGCTAATGTCATTGTGACCAGCATTTTTTATCGTTATCATTTCGCTGCTTCCACACCAGCTTTGTAGCAAATTCAGTGAACAGGCTTTTGGAATAATTTCATCTTTTTCAGCGATAATAGTTAGCATGGGAACTGTGATATCAGAAACAATTTTGATTGAATCAAAACGATGCTTTAATAATAAGCCAAGGGGAAATAGAGGGTAATGAGTTTTACCCACCTTAACCATGCTGTCGAAGGGGGTAATCAGGATAACGGCTTTTACCCTGCGGTTAGCTGCCACATGGGCTGCCACAGCTGACCCTAGACTCCGGCCCATTAAAATGATTTGTTCAGGATTGAATCCATACTGGTCAACCATGGTATCATAGATGGACAGGGCATCAGCATATAGATTTTTTTCGGTGGGCTTACCGTCGTTAGCTCCATAACCTCGGTAATTCACAAACAGTAAAGACCCGCAGGAAAATTTGTTAACATCAAACAAGTTCCCTGAGATTTCTTCCCCGTTGCCGCCGTAGTAGATGATCAGCGGGGTACCACGGTCGATGAACCAGCCGTTTAGAGTAGTTTCCGGAGCAGGAAAGCTTACAGCGGCATGACGGTATTGATTTAGGACATGGCGGTGTTGGACCGGAATTTTGCTGGGGAAAAAGATAAATGCTTCCTGCCTCAGATAAAGATACACCAGGAGCAGAAAATAGGTAACGGCAAGTACGGTCAGGAGGTGAAACAATGCTTTCAACTATGCTCTCGGTAAAAACCGTATAAAAGTACAGGCTTGGGGGGAATGGTAACAACGGGTGAAATCCCGTAATCGGGGCATGCCGGTAATTCGGTGACAAATTTACCATGGTACCGAAGATAGAGCATTAAACCTCCTCTGTAACTGTTCTTTAGTTTATTAATTCGATTGAAATTACCATCAAAAAATTCTTTTGTCTACCGGATGTATGAAGTATGCTGATATTATTTTCATTGACCGGCAAGCTTGGAAAAACTTGCATCGAATTGTTAATAAACCATGAAAAATAATTCACTATAGCCCTATTTTAGTGGTTGGTTAATGGTTCATTAATATTAATCTGTCGATCATAATGAAATCAATATTAGACAAGCAACCCGGTTATATCATTTGCCATTATGCCGAGATTGGTATTAAAGGCAAGAACCGCAAATATTTTGAACGTAAGCTGAAAGAAAACGTCAAAAATACTATCAGAACGATCAGAACCGGACTGCTGGAAAAATCAAAACTGGTTCAAGGCCGACTGTTATTAACACTTACCGCAGAAGGTCAGGATAACCTTTCCGAAATTCTTGCTATTCTCAGGCAGGTATTCGGCATCGCTTATTATGCTCCGGCCTACCGCGTAGCGCCGGAATTAGAAATCATTCAGTCGGCCGCCCTGGAATTATTACAAGACGTAGAATTTCAGACATTTCGTATAACCACCCGAAAAACGGATCGAGATTTTCCTGTTTCCGCTCATAGAACCAACGAGCTGGTGGGCGCTCATGTCGTTGAGCAACTGGGCAGCAAAGTCAAGTTAAAGGACCCGGATGCCAATTGCCGGATCGATCTATTTTATCAGGCGGCATTTTTATATACCGAACGATTGGAAGGTCCAGGGGGCTTGCCGGTGGGTGTTTCGGGCAAGGTAGCCCTGATGCTGTCCGGAGGGATCGATTCGCCGGTGGCTGGTTATTTCGCCCTGAAACGCGGCGTGAACCTGATAGCAATTCATTTTCATTCCATGCCCTATACAACTGAGACCGCATTGGACAAAGTGCGGGAGCTGGTCAAAAAACTTAATATTTACCAGCCCCGGATCAAGGTAATATTGGTTGCCCTAACTCCCATCCAGCAGGAAATTTTGACCAAGACCGACGAAAGGTACCGGGTTATCCTATATCGACGGTTCATGTTTCGGATTGCTGAACGATT
>DAOWAH010000320.1 GCA_030634675.1 Fidelibacterota bacterium | reverse complement strand
TACTCCCTTGCTCGGTGTGCTTGACGAATTCCCGGATCAGGTAAATAGTCGACACCAGATTGCAGTCGATCTGGTCGCGCAGGTTTTTGCCCTCGAATGAATCAATCGCGGTCGGCAGCCACAATCCGGCGTTGTGCACCAGCATAGAAGGCACCTCAATCTGATCGATGGTTTGCTTTATCAAATTGCCAGATGACTCGCTGTTCCTCAGGTCGCAACAGATCGCCACGGCATTTGTAGCCCCTGCAGCCAACACAGATTCAACTGTTTTATTAGCTGCTGATTCATTGGAGTTGTAGTGAACAGCCACATTGAATCCCAGTCGGGCAAATTCAATCGCGGTGGCCCGGCCAATTCCTCTGGAAGCGCCGGTAATGAGAACGGTAGTATTTTTCATTTAATTATCCTGTGATTTACTAAAATTTACGATTTTGCTGCTTTTGCGAAATGTTGGGGATTACGAATAACGTGAACAATTAACAGGCTAATGGCTGTTATGGGCGCCACTACGGCAAATGGAAATACTGCAGCAAAACCCATTAACTGTGCAATTTGTCCGAGGACAATCCCCGCGACGAAGCTACCGAAATCCATCATGCCGGTTACCAGTGCCATGGCCGTGCCCTTGCCCTTTTCAGAGGCCAACGTGTAACCCAGAGCAGTCACCGCCGGGAAGGCTAGTCCATGGGCACTCCCGGTAAAACACCCAGCCAGAATCAAGCTCGAAAGCGAGTAGCTAAAATAAATTACCGTTAATCCGCAGCCGTACAGACAAAACATGGGAATTAGAATCCGGCGCCAGCCAAAACGATCAGCCCACTTGCGGCCGATCAGGCGCACGATAATCCCGGCCGAGGCATAGCCGGTGAAATAAAGGCCAAAGCCATTGATATCCCGAATGCCAGCCAAGGGCGCCAGAAATCCCGACGGTGTGGAAAATGAGATAGCGAGCAGCATAGCCAATATCAAAGGAAAATACAATTGGCGCGATTTAAGAGTGTTGGCAAATGTTTGCAGACTGAACGATACCGGCTCCACAGCGCTAGTTGTTCTGAGACGCATTGAGATCAAGGTTGCTAACAATCCCGCGGCAGTCAGAAACGGGAAGAATGCTGATAAGCCCCAATGCCGAACGATCTGTTCACCGAGCAGCGGTCCTACTAAATTGGCAGCCAATCCGGTGATTCCATACATTGCTACCGCCTCATTGCGTCGCGCAGTAGGCGCCATCTGGGCCGCCATTGTGAAAAAGGCGGAAAAATAAGCTCCAAAGCCTAATCCCTGGCAAATACGTAGCACCCAGGCCAGTGGAGAAAGTTCACCATTCAATGTGGTTAGGAAACCCAGCGGTGGTAGAGCCATCAGTAAGCTGCCGCCGATCAGCACCAATCGCACGCCGAACCGGTCAATCAGCATTCCCACCAGCGGACGACTTAAGACAGCGGCAATGGCATAGACGCTCATAAATAGACCTACTTGAGCTGCCGTGCCGCCTTGGTTTTCGACATAGAGCGGATAAATGGCATTGTTTGTGAAAATCAAACCAACCGTGAAATTCAGGATCAAGGCCAGGAAAAAGGTAGGTGTGTAAAGCTGATAGTTTACTGTTTTCATTCTGAATTCGAGTATTGGAGTATTTAAATTTCGGTTGAATTGATGATATTATTGTATTGAAAACAATCTGGTTCAAATTAAATGGTAAATCTTAAGATTCGTAAATTTAACCCAACAGATGCTCCGGCTGTGATCGATCTCTGGCAACGCTGCAACCTGGTTGTGCCGTGGAACGATCCGCAGAAGCATATAAACCGCAAGCTGGCGGACGGCCCCGATTTATTCTTTGTAGGTGAAATTGACGACAGGTTGATTGCCTGTTGCATGGCCGGTTACGACGGCCACCGGGGTTGGATTTATTATTTGGCAGTTAATCCTGATTATCGACATCGGGGCCTGGCCACCCAGATCATGCAGTATGCTGAAGCTGTATTAAAGGCGCAGGGTTGCCCAAAGATCGATCTAATGGTTCGTGATACTAATCAAACGGCGATTGATTTTTATCAGCAGATCGGGTATAAAAAAGACCTTGTTTGCGTGCTGAGTAAACGTCTGATCGATGACGAATGATGGAAAGTAAATTTATTGAGACATTGGCAATAAATATTAATTACTTCTTAAAGGATACAAAAGATGTTTGAATGGTTTACCGAACTGAATCCGATTATCCAGGCGTTAGTCGCAACCCTGTTTACCTGGATTGTTACCGCTTTGGGCGCAGCCCTGGTTTTTGGTTTTAAAACTATCAACCAAAAAGTATTGGATGGCATGTTGGGTTTCGCTGCCGGTGTGATGATTGCCGCCAGTTTCTGGTCATTGCTGGCGCCGGCAATTGAAATGTCAGAAGCAATGGGACAATCCAGTTGGATACCAGCCCTGATTGGATTTTTAATGGGCGGAGGATTCCTGTTTGTTGTGGATAAAATTTTGCCGCACCTGCATTTGGGATTTCCCAATGAAGAAGCGGAGGGAATCAAAACCAGTTGGCAACGCAGTGTGTTATTGGTGTTGGCCATTACCCTGCATAATATTCCCGAAGGACTGGCAGTAGGCGTGGCCTTTGGCGCTTTGGCGGCAGATATTCCCTCAGCAACAC
>DAOWAH010000201.1 GCA_030634675.1 Fidelibacterota bacterium | reverse complement strand
GAATTGGCTTTTACCTCGCTGCGTAAAATATCACCGGTGGATAAATGTACGATTCCAAAATGCTCTTTAACATTTGTGGCCTGCGTGCCCTTGCCCACTCCGGGAGGTCCCAGTAAAACTAGTTTCATTTTTTCCTCAACTTAGATTATTAGATTAAAATTCCGGCAACTGTGGCGGTCAACCAGGAAGCCAGGGCGCCACCAATCATAGCTTTCATACCCAGCTTGGCCAGATCCTTGCGACGATTGGGAGCTATGCCGCCGATTCCGCCCATTTGGATACCGATGGAGGCAAAATTAGCAAACCCACAGAGGGCATAACTGGCAATGATGGCACTCCGGTCCGATAGTGCGGAAGCCGCCCTCAGATCACTTAGATCGGCATAGGCGATTAATTCGGTCAAAATAATTTTTTCACCCATCAGCGTTCCGACTATTCCGGATTCACTCCAGGGCACACCCATAGTCCAGGCCAGGGGTCTAAAGCAGTAGCCCAGGATTTCCTGGAGCGAGAGACCTACTAAACTTAAGACAGAATTTACCAGGGCAATTATAGCTACAAAAGCAACTAACATGGCGGCTACGTTGGCGGCTAATTTCATACCATCAGTCGCACCGCGACCAATGGCTTCCATGGCATTGGAATCCGGCTTTTCAATCTCAATTTTCAGAGTGCCACTGGTCTCCGAATCTTCGGTTTCGGGATAGATGATTTTAGCAACGACCAAAGCGGCCGGGGCGCTCATTATGGAAGCGGCCATTAAATGACCGGCAATCCCGGGAACATCACCCAATATCTTTACATAAATTGCCATAACACCACCGGCTACGGTGGCGAATCCACCGGTCATAACCGCCATCAATTCTGATTTGGTCATATGGCTGATAAACGGTCGGATCATCAAGGGTGCTTCGGTTTGTCCGATAAAAATGTTGGCTGAGACGCTGAGCGTTTCGGCACCGCTGGTTTTCATGGTTTTCTGCATCGCCCGGGCGATCCATTTAACGAAAAACTGCATCACACCGAGGTGATAGAGCATGGCCATCAGGGCGGAAAAGAAAATGATGGTTGGTAAAACTCGAAAGGCAAAATTCATCAGGGGACCTTCCACGACCCCGGTCCCGAATGATTTAAATAGGAAATCACTCCCCGCATCGGAAAAGCTCAATAATTTCTTGATGACTTTATCAACAAAACTGAAGAAAGGTTTACCAATTGGTGTTTTTAAGATAAATAGCGCGAATAAGAGTTGTAGACTCAGTCCCCCAAAGACCATGCGCCAGGGAATTGCCCGGCGATTATTCGAGAGGCCATAAGCAATGGCTAACAGGGTAAAAAGTCCTATAATACCAATATATCGTTCCATTATTCCTCCGGTGGTTCGTAACAGTTGCGACAGCGGGCTTCATAAATGTCAGCTTCGCCCACCACAACCTGGGCCGAATCCTTGGTCAGCCGCTGGGTGAAATTGGCCGGGCTGCCGCAAACCATACAGATGGCCTGCAATTTATCCAAATAGTCAGCTTCACACATGATCCGGGGCATGGGACCGAAAGGAACGGTCCGGAAGTCCTTATCAAGACCGGCCACAATCACCCGTTTGCCACGCAGGGCTAAAGTCTTGCAGACATCCACCAGTCCATCGTCGAAAAACTGAGCTTCGTCAATCCCGATTACTTGCGCCCGTTCACAGAAGGGGAGAATTGCGTGAGCCTTTTCGATGATATGGGATTCCATGCGCAGTTGGCTATGTGAAACGATGTGCTTTTCACTGTAACGCACATCAATTTGTGGTTTGAAGATGGCTGTTCTAAGCCGGGCAATTTCGGCCCGTCTTAAACGGCGCATCAGTTCCTCGGTTTTACCGCAGAACATACTGCCACAGATTACTTCTATCCAGCCCGTACTGAGATTTGTGTTTATCATTGGTTAATTATTGCACTATGATTTATTATCGGCCGGACAAACTTGGTTGATAGAGTTTTCGGCACTGTTTTGTGATAGAGCGTAAGTTTTTCCGGTTTGGCTTCACTGATGATAGGTATAAACGATGTTCCTGATGCTGCAATAATAGTAAGAATAGAGAAAAAATTCTATAAATTATTTTCTCTCAGCTAAAAAAGAATCGATCTTGGTTCGCAGTAAATCAACCGCGACTTTATTCTTTCCGCCTTCCGGAATAATCAGGTCGGCATATTCCTTGGATGGTTTGACGTATAAATCATGCATGGGTCGAACCGTAGCTATATACTGATCAATCACGGACTGGGTAGTGCGGCCGCGTTTTTTAATATCGCGGCTGAGCCGGCGAATGAAGCGAATGTCAGGCGGAGTTTCAACATAAATTTTTATATCCATCAGCTTCCGCAACGCGGGGTAGTGCAGCACCAGGATTCCCTCCAGAACAATTACGTGATGGTGTGTGATTGTGACTGTTTCCGGTTTGCGCGTGTGGATGGTAAAATCGTAAAGCGGTAGTTCGATTGTCGCACCGGTTAAAAGCGCCGTAAGCTGGCTTTGGAACAGGTCAATATCAATCGCTGCGGGATGATCAAAATTCTGCTGCTGTCGTTTTTCCAGAGGCAACGGGGATAAATCATGGTAATAAGCATCCTGCTCGATTACAACCACCTCGCCCGGGCCGTAGGCGTGTTTTAATTTGCGGGCAATTGTGGTTTTCCCGGAACCGGTACCCCCGGCGATTCCGATGACAGTTGGTTTATTCTTCATTCCAGATTCTCGGGTCCGAAAGCATCCGGCAGCAATTCTTTACTGGTGGTACTTCGAATAAGGGTATCTTGATCGGTGATATAGACGGGTATGTCGCCGCATAATTCCCAGATCACCTGGCGGCACGCGCCACAGGGAAACCCCCCATTTGCTGTTGCTACTGCCAGAGCCTTGAAAGCGGTATGACCTTCGGCCAGGGCCCGAAATAAGGCGACTCGTTCGGCACAGCAGGTCAGACTAAAACTAGCTGATTCCACGTTACAGCCCCCGATAATGGTATCACTGATAGTTAAAACCGCCGCCCCGACCGAATAATGGGAATAAGGCACTCGGGCTTTCTGACGCATAGTCTGAGCGGTAGTAATCAATTGTGCTTTAAGGTTTTCATTCATGATGAATCACTACTTTTTTAATTACGTTCAAAACGAACAATTCTAAAGATCCGGTCCAGGATAATACCTGTCAAAAATCCGCCGATGTGGGCGAACCAGGCTACACCACCGGTAGTATTAATACCCAGCGAGCCCAGCCCGCTGGAAAGCTGGGCCAGGAACCAAAACCCTAATACGACAAAAGCCGGTACACGCATGGTGGTTATAAAGAATAATAGAAATACAAATACATGTACGCGGGCTCGCGGATAACGAAACATGTAGGCGCCCAGCACACCGGCAATAGCGCCACTGGCGCCGATCATTGGGGAGGTCGATGAAATATTCATTATGATCTGTATCAAGGCTGCGCCGACTCCGCTGAGCAGGTAAAAGATGGCGAAACGGCGGTGCCCCAGACCGCTTTCCATATTATCGGCAAAGATCCACAGGAATAGCATATTGAACAGCAAATGTCCCAGACCACCGTGCATAAACATCGAGGTAAAGATGGTGATCAGTGGCGTATGGGGCTGGGCTTCCAGGCTGATAGTGCGTCTGGTCACCTGCCGGAGATTAGTTTCATGAGTCTGAATGATAGTATCATTTGTAACCCCGATAACTTTGGCTGGAATCAGTCCGTAACTGAGGGCAAATTCATAATCAGACCGAGGATCCAGGCCCAACTGGAATAGAAAAACCAGAATATTGATTGCCAGGATCACATAGGTAACATAGGGCGTCAGAATTCGAGGATTGTCGTCGCGGTAGGGGATAAACATCAGTTGACAGTGAACTTCACTTGGCGGGCCACCGAATTACCGACCTGGTCAGTAACTGAAAAGATGATTTCATGGGGACCGTCGTCCAGGGGTACATCCAGGGTGTAGCTCATTTCCTTTTTTAGGGGCCGATAGGCGAATAATTGCAATTCACCATCCAAAAGCAGAAACATATTCTGTTCACTCGATTCGATGCCGGCCAGATTAT
>DAOWAH010000395.1 GCA_030634675.1 Fidelibacterota bacterium | reverse complement strand
TGTCTGATCTTCAGCTGGTAGATAGCGCTTATAAGCTAAAAACGAATCGAGTACCGAATTAACTGCTCCAACTGAATTATTAATCTCATGGGACATCAAACGAATAATTTTGCCGTAAGCCCGCTTTTCGGACTTGTATAGTTCATCGGTCAACTCTTCAATCATAATAAAATGATGGTAAAAACCCTGATTACGAAATTGCGATTTCCGGCATTTATAAGCCAGGATACCGTTGATTGGAACAATTCGTGCTTCACCGGGAGTTAACCGGCTCAAAACCGCGACCAACTCGCTGTCACCTACATCTGCTAAATTGAAACCAATACACTTTTCCGCAGAGACACTGATTGCATTTACTGCAGCCGGATTCAGTTGAGTGATTCTATCATCAAAATCTAAAACGATTATTCCCGTCGGTGATGCTTCGATGAGCCGTTCCAGGAAGAAATGCTGTTCCTGCTGCCGTATTCGCTCGGCGCGCAACTGATCAATCATCTGATTGTAAACCTCAATCAACTGGTCCATTTCCACCTGACCCACCTTCACAAACCGAGTACTGAAATCCCGGTCTTTAAGTGTTTCGATGCCGGCAGTAATCAGATTCACTGGACGAATCAGCGACCAGTATAATCCAACAGAAACAGCAATTGAAATCATAATTAGAATTTCCGTCAATAAAAACCACCAACGATGCTGAGCTAATAATTGAAGTGATAAAACAAAAAAGATACTATGTAATAGAATAACAAAAATAATGTACTTGGTTTTTAACCTCATATATTCAAGCCATATTTTTCCAAACGACGATACAGGGCGGCCCGGCTGAGGCCCAGGGATTGTGCCACCTGCTTGATGTTTTTAGCATGAAATTCAAGCGCCTTTTTAATCATGGAAATTTCCACTTCTTCCAGGGTCATTTCTCCTACCTGTGGTAAGGTCAATCCTGATTTCGATTTGGGAGTTATTTCCAGTTGGTCGGCAAAATCTCTTCGCTTAAGAAAATCTTTACCCGTGACCAGTACCGTCCGTTCAACCAGGTTTTTCAATTCCCGGATATTACCTGACCAGGTCAGGCTCTTCAGCCAATCCATCGCTTTAGGATCAACCTGTAATTCACTGCGACCATAAATCTTTTTAAGGTTATTAATAAAATGGCGTACCAGAATAGGTATATCACCGGGATGCTCTCGTAAAGCCGGTAATTTAATGCTGATTAAATTAATCCGGTAAAAAAGGTCTTCGCGAAAATCACCTTCTGCTACCATCCGGTTCAGATCACGATTGGTAGCGCAAATCAGACGAACATCAACTTGTTGAGCCTGACTTGAGCCAAGTACTTCAAAGGACCTGTCTTGCAATACCCGCAGCAGTTTAACCTGGCTGGTTCGATCCAGGTCACCGATCTCGTCCAGAAATATGCTGCCCCGGTTGGCCTTCTGAAAACGGCCGATCCGGTCATGGCGGGCATCGGTGAAAGCGCCTTTTTTATGGCCGAACATTTCACTTTCAAACAAAGTAGTGGAAATTCCACCGAGATTGACTTTTACAAACGGTTGGTTACAGCGCGGACTGTTTTGATGGATCGCCTCGGCGATCAATTCCTTACCCGTGCCGCTTTCACCAAGTATCAAAACCGACGCGTCAGTCCCGCTGACCCGTCCGACAGTTTCCAGTACGGTCAGTAATTGCCGATCCTCGCCAATCAGCTTTTTAAAATCATATTTTTGGTCCAGTTCGTTCCGTGATCGTGAGCGAGTGTGCGGTTCTTGTCCTTCCGGCGATAATTTCAGGGCTGTCTTGATCGATCGCAGCAGGTGGTCATTCCGCCAGGGTTTGTTGATAAAATCAACCGCACCGGCCTTCATGCCTTGCACCGCCAGATCGATGGAACCCCAGGCAGTA
>DAOWAH010000290.1 GCA_030634675.1 Fidelibacterota bacterium | reverse complement strand
TTTGTGATCATCGATCGCTCCCAGCTGGAGGCTATCATGAATGAACAAGCACTACAGCTTTCAGGTATAATCAACGATTCCGATGTGGTCGAGATTGGCAAGATTGCCGCTGCCAAGGAAGCTCTGTTGGTTAATGTATATATTTTCAACCAGAAAGGTGTACCTCCGGATGATGACGACGACGATGATGATGACGATGGCAAGGGATTTGGTTTGTTTGGTGAAATTGCCAAAAGCATTTTCGATGCCGCTATCGATAAAGCAATGGAAGATGTTGAACGCTACCCTAACAATATCCAGACTGTCATTAGCGGCGACGTCCGCAAACTCAACCTGGAGACCGGTCAATCATTGAGTTCGTTCTCGATAAATATTTCCCACACTGGTGGCAATAAAGGTAAATCAATGAATAAAGCCCTTAATCGCTTAGCCTTGCAGGTGTCACTCGAGCTGCGGGAGATGTACCTTTTGACCAGTCAGGTACTGGACGTCCGCGGTCGGGAAGTCATTCTGCTGTTGGGTCGCAACCTTGGTCTCAATAAAGGTACGCGATTTGCTATCAGTACGCCTAGCACTAAGCGCCAGGTTGGTGATTATGAAATCGATATTCCGGGGCGACGGGTAGGTTTTGTAAAAGTCACCGAACTAAGTCAGGATGCCAACCGGGGTTTGATCCTGAGGAATTGGGAGCCGATTGAACCAGGCTTTACCGCAGTTGAATCTACCGGTCGCATCATGGCCGGTGGCCTTAGTATAAAATATGGTTCCAGCAGCCCGGATATGGGGCTAGAACTGGCGGGATATTTCAATCCGTTGGGGCAAACCGGTGGATCGGTTTTCTTTGGGCTGGGAAACATCAAAGACAGTTACGATGAAAAAGATTTTAGTCTGCGCGTCGGTATCGACCTGTATTTTCGCCTGATCAACACTATTCCATTCTCGCTGGCCGGATCCGTAAGTCTGCCGATTCAGTTTCCCATCCGCGATGATGATGATGGCAACAAGGTCTCGGCAGTACTTTTCAGTCCGGTTATAGGCGGACGAGCTGAAATCATGCTAAGCTCAAACATGGACCTGATCGCCACACTCGGCTACTGCCCGTCTTCACAATTAAGCAAATGGGATTACAGCGAGGATGATGATGACGACGAATCGAATTCAATCCCAGCCGAGTGGGACGATGGTGTGGGACCGAAAATCGATTCCTCCGGTCTGTATTTCAATATTGGCTTTCGGTTCCTGATATTTGACTCCGGTATAAAAACACCTTCACTTTCAGAAATGAGCCGGTTCTGGTAAATCTTATATCTGAGTCAATTGACTAACGAACCAGTATTTGATAAAGCGGACTCACTTTACTCTCTGAAAATATCCCGCACGTTTTCGACGCTTCCATCAATTTTCGCGAAAGGCTCAATACCCAGAATTTCCGCAATAATCGGATAAATGTTCACATTTTCAAAAGTATCCCGGGTGTAGCCGTCCTTGAAAGCAGGTCCGTCCGCGATAAAGATAGCCTGCATGCTCCAGAGCGTATTATCATAGCCATGGTTGCCGCCGCGGAAGTATTCCGCATTTGGCCGGTTAATATTGAGAATTGACCAGCCTTCTTCCGCCACAACCAGGATGTCCTTGACGCGATAATGGTTCCGGTAATGCCAGCGCTCAGGAATTTCTTCTTTCCAGTAAACCTGAAGGTGAGGAGCTTTACTCAGTTTTTTATAGACTTTTTTGAGCTGCTTTGACGATCCACCGTACAGGGACGAAAACGTACCCGTATTTTCCTGGGTTATACCTTTCAGACTGGCATAATCGGTCAGATCGATAGTTCGCTCCGGCGACGTAGCGACCATGCCATGGTCACTGACAATGATTGTATTCAATTGATCGTAAATATCAAGACCTTCCAGACCCTCCATCAAGGTTCCCAGCAGAGTATCCAGTTCCCGGATCACTGCTAATGTTTCCGCTCCTTCAGGACCGTAACTATGACCAACACCATCCGGTTCATGGAAATAGAGTAAAACCAGGTGGGGGCGTCGTTCCTCCGGTAGTTGAAACCAGACCAGGACCGAATCCACCCGGGCTTCGAAGGGGAAATCATGTTCGTAGCGCTTCCATATCGATGGCTTTACACCACCTATCGGTGCCTCCGATCCAACCCAGAAATAGGAGGCGGTTTTGACACCCTGATTCTCTGCCGTAACCCAGATTGGCTCACCGCCATACCAGCGAGCATCCTCCACGGCACTGCGGTCACTAATTTGATAAATTGCATCAAACTTCGAATCATAAAAATAATTGGCAATCAGGCCATGGTTTTCAGCATACATGCCGGTAGCCAGGGCATAGTGGTTGGGAAACGTTTTCGTTGGATAAATGGATTGCAAACTTTTTGCCTTTACCCCCTGTTGTGCCAAACGATCAAAATTAGGAGTGTCTGTCCATTGTAAATAATCGGGGCGGAAACCATCAACAGATACCAGTAAAACATAGGGGCGGTCTGCTTGGCCAAAGAGAATAACAAACAACAAATACAGGAAAATTAAAGAGCGAAATCTTCTCATCTGATTACCCTTAAATTAGACTATCAAAGTTCATCAGGATTTAATTCAGTGACAAGTGTAAATCTAACCGAAGCCCGCCGTCTCATGGTAGCCTCCCAGATTCGCCGCCGAGGTGTAAAGGATAAACGTGTGCTGGCGGCCATGGAGGCCGTACCAAGACATGAATTCATTACCAGTAAGCAGAAATTGTATGCCTACGAAGACAGCCCCCTGCCTATAGGCCATAAACAGACCATCAGCCAGCCTTATATAGTGGCTTATATGACTGAACAGTTGATGATCAAACCGGAGCATACCGTTCTGGAAATCGGTACCGGTTGTGGCTATCAAGCCGCCATTCTTTCGGAACTGGCTCAATCAGTAACCTC
>DAOWAH010000299.1 GCA_030634675.1 Fidelibacterota bacterium | reverse complement strand
GAATACCGATCTCGATTCTTCCTTTCCTTGAATCCCATTCGCCCCAAGTTATTCCCAAATAGGTTTTTTCAATCTCACGCTGTTCAAATAAGCGTGCTAATTTTAGGTGAGCTTGATTGGTTTTGGCGATAATGATTAATCCGGTGGTATCTTTATCCAGTCGATGAACTAGACCGGGACGCAAAATCCCATTTACATCGGATAAATTTCGAAAATGGTATGCCAATCCATTGGCCAGAGTATCTTCCCTATTACCTTTTCCAGGATGTACCACCAACCCGGCCGGTTTATTAATGACTGCCAGAGCATCATCTTCATAAATTATATCCAAATCCATTTGTTGCGGAATAACCGCTGCAGGTTCCGGTTGATTGTCGATTAAAACAACATAAATTTCTTCCCCTCCCTCTAATTGATAGCTGGCTTTTACCGGTTGACCGTCTACCGTAACATTACCGGATTTAATCTGCTGTTGAATTCGTGTCCGCGATATATCTGTTAACTGATCTGACAGATACTTATCAAGTCGAATTTTTTCCCTAATCTGTACCTGTAAAGTAACAGTATTCAATTGGGGGAATGGGCAGTTTCCAGTTTGGGCTGAAGGATTAGTGAATAATAAAGGAAAAAGAACATGCCGACTGTTACGGAAGAATCGGCCACATTAAACACAGGCCAATGATGACCGGCGATCATAAAATCAAGAAAATCCACTACTTCTTGGAACAGTACCCGGTCAATCAGATTACCGACAGCTCCTGCCAGGATAAAAGCCAGCGATATACGCAAGAGCAAGGTCGCTTTTCGAACATGCCATAAATACCAGGCCAATCCGATTGAGGCGACAAATGATACGAAAGTAAAAACATAAATCCCGGCCGGAAAATTAATTCCAAAGGCCATTCCATCATTGGCTACATATGTAAGATGGAAAAAATTCTGAATGATGGGAATGGATTCATGTAAATCCATCTGCACACGGGTTAAGGTTTTGGTAATCTGATCCAGTATTAAAAGAAATACAGTGACGAAAAGCACCCTCATCCCAGATTGAGTTTATCTTTCAACTTACAGGATACACATTTATTAGTATTGGGGACTTCAATCATACGCTCTTCGGCAATTAACTCACCACAAATAATACAAGTCCCGAATTCTTTAGTGTCGATCCGCTCAAGTGCCACTGTTAGATTACGATAGTAATTCTCTTCCCTGGTCATAAGCAGATAATTTTTTTCCCGTTCATGAGAATCCGTACCGGCATCAGCCATATGGACACTGTAAATTGAATCCTGGGACATCGCTCCATTGGGATTCTTGGACGTATTGATACCATCCTGAATTGTTACCACTTCATCGGCAACCACATTCATTTTTTCCAGAATTAGTTTCCGAAATTTTTCTAATTTTTTTGTGGGATATTGCTTCTTTGCCATAGTAGACCTCATTTAACCCTTTTTCACACGTTTAATAGCAATGGTAAAGCTCCAATCGCGTACAGTGATAGTTTCACTATATTCACCCGGTTGCAGCTCAGGTATTAGCTTTTGAGTTAATGTTTCGTTATAAAAATATTCCTTATTGGCCCTTATCGCAGCGCCTGTTGGTCCATCAAACGTACCATAAATATTGATTCTATCTTCAACTGCGAATTTAGCCTTTTTTCGCATAATTTGCACCTGTCTAATTACATCTCGGACGATTCCTTCCTGAATCAATTCCTCAGATAATTCGGTGACAAGACCCACGGTCATTTCACCATCACTGGTTGAAGTATAACCTGCGGCAGAAGTTTTATCAATTAACAAATCATTTACTTCAAGAATAATGCCAGAAGAATCAATTGTTAAATGTATTTGACCTGAATTATCGATTGATGTCTTTATATCCTCAACCGGTAGTTTCGATAATTCCCTTTGGATGCCATCCATTAGTTTTCCATACTTTGGACCAAGCACCGGTAAATTAGGCTTGACTCGATAACTTAGTAATTGACTCGATTCATTAACTCTTTCAATTGCTTTAACATTTAATTCTTCAAGAATTACCGATTTATGCTCCTGAATAAAGTCGGCAGTCACATCATCTTTAATGATGTAAGCTAGTTTTGCCAGTGGTTGTCGGATTTTCAAACCAGCCTGGTTACGAGCCGATCGTCCCAGTTCGACCAATTTACGCAAGCCATCAACCTGTTGCATCAATTCATCATCAATGCGATCTTGGTCAGCAATGGGATAATCACATAAATGAACACTTTCCGGTAAGTCTGAACCGGTATTACAGGCCAGGTTTTGATATATGTTCTCGGTAATAAACGGTAATACCGGTGCTAACAATTGAATTGATTTTAGCAATACTTCGTATAAAACCTGATAGGCGGCATTTTTGTCCGCGTCATCTTCACTTTTCCAGAAACGCCGGCGATTACGACGAATGTACCAGTTAGACAAATCCTCCAGAAACAGATTAATTTTACGCATCATTCGGAAAACCTGGAAATTTTCAATTGCTGCACGACAATCAATAATTAATTGATTCAATTTAGAAAGAATCCATCGATCAAGAATAGTGAGATCATTTTCACTTAGATTTAAATCGGTTGGTGAAAATTGATCTAAAGCAGCATAAGTGGCAAAAAACGAATAGGAATTCCAGAGAGTGATAATCCGTTTGCGGACATCATCGGCATGGTGGTAACCGAACAGTAGATTATGCTCAACATTATGGGCCGCATACATCCAGCGCATTACATCAACGCCCATTTTCTCAGCCGCATCATCAAACCAGATTGTATTGCCCCAGGATTTATGCATATCACGGCCGGTTT
>DAOWAH010000045.1 GCA_030634675.1 Fidelibacterota bacterium | reverse complement strand
GCCGAAGATTAAAGAAAATCGTAACCGGATTAAAAGAGGAAAATTTCGGTATCATTGTTCGTACAGTAGCGGAAGGAAAAAGTGAAGAATTCCTGCGTAATGATTACGACAGTTTGGTTAATAACTGGAATAAGATGCTCAATAAGGCTAATCACAATCACTCACCTTGCCTGGTCTATGAAGATATGGAGACAGCTTCCAGTGTTGTGCGCGATTTGTTTACACCAGATATAGGTAAAATTACAATCGATAGCCGTAAACTATTTCGCAAATTACAGAATTATCTCGAGGATGTATCACCAAATCTAGGTTCCCGATTGGATCGTTACCGCTCGAAAACACCGTTATTCGAATCCATGGGGATCGAGGCGGAAATTGACAAACTTTTACGGTCCAAGGTTTGGCTGAAAAGCGGGGCATATCTAATCATAGAAAAAACCGAGGCTATGGTGGTTGTGGATGTTAACAGTGGTCGGTTCATCGGTAAGAAACAGCATGAAGAAAATTCTCTGAAAATCAACTTGGAAGCCACCCGGGAAGTAGCACGCCAGTTACGACTCCGGGATCTGTCCGGACTAATTGTGATCGATTTTATTGATATGCGGGAAGACGCTAACAAACGCAAAATTTATTATGAATTGCGTAAAGAATTACGCAAAGACCGTGCAAAAGTTGCTGTTTCACCGATCTCAGAATTCGGACTGCTGGAGATGACTCGCCAGCGAATCCGCCTCAGTCTATTGGATTCAATGAGTGATGCATGTCCTGTATGTAATGGATCTGGTCGCATGCTCTCCAAGGAAGCCATTTTGACCAGGATCGATCATTGGATCCGACGCTATCGCAGCACACATCGCGACTTACGACTTGAATTGCACTTGCATTCCACTATGGCTGATTACCTTCGCGATCAGAAACGGATGGTTTTACGTGGTTTGATGTGGCAAAATCTGGTACATATAAAAATTAAGGACAATAATAGCGTACCAATGGATGAATTCAGATTTATATCTGTTAAGACCGGAACAGACGTCACTGAACACGCTAAGTCCAACATTGATATATAAAATTATCTCACAGTTTTTTAATTATTTGTAGTTGAAGCAGCAATTAAACTCACTCAGGAGGTGAAAGATGATGTTGGGTCTGATATTACCATTTTCATCACACAACCCCGAGAAAAATAACTGATCGGAGCAGTCTGACTGCTTGTGGACAGTGACTATTTTGGATGATTTAACATAAAACATTTTAACTTCAATTCACCCCGGGGTGGATACCATGTCTGTAAATCTGACGGTTTGGAGAACAAATCGGACTTGAAAAGGATTGAGTCAAATATTAACTTCCCGGGCTTCAGGAGAACATTATGTACGCAATTGTGAATATTTATGGACATCAATACCGGGTTACCGAACAAGAACGGGTAAAGGTATCGCTATTGGCTTCCGAGGCCGGGCAGAAGGTAACTTTTGATCAGGTATTATTACTTGATGATGGTAAAACAATTAAAATTGGTGGTCCATTTGTCAAGAATGCGACAGTTACAGCTAATATCCTGGAACACGGCCGTGATCGCAAAATATTAATTTACAAGAAAAAACGGCGCAAGGGGTATCAGCGCAAAAATGGTCATCGTCAGGATTATACCCTGATTCAAATTGAAAAAATCGATGTGGCAGCAACCAAAAAAGCGGCTCCCAAGAAAGATGTAACTAAAACTGTTGCAAAAACAGGGAAAGAATAATCATGGCACATAAAAAAGGTGTAGGCAGCTCCCGTAATGGACGCGATTCAAATGCTAAACGTTTGGGAGTCAAGGTCAGCGATGGTCAATCAATATTAGCCGGCGGGATAATTATTCGTCAGCGTGGTACCCGCATATTACCCGGATTGAATGTTAAACGGGGTGGTGATGATACTCTGTTTGCTACGGCAAATGGGGTTGTAAAATTTGTTCGAAATGGCCGAAATCGCAAAATGGTTAGTGTTTTAGCGAACTAAATCATACTTAGATGATAAAAAAACCCCGGTCAGTTCCCTGTACCGGGGTTTTTTTATATAAATTCCACCACATAATCATTGGCACAAACAATATTTTGTGCTAAGCGATTTAGAGCGGGAGCCAACTTCGACACTCCCTGTAAATGGAAATTCTTATACAATACGATGGTTATTTCGATTTAGCACGTGATTAATCTAAAACCATAATGTTGGTTATTATTGATCCGCAGCAAGAAATAATCCATCAAGCAAGGAGAAGCAAATGCTGGAATTGAGAAAAGGTTTTGACATCCTCGCTGAAGTCGGCGGCCTCAAGACAATTGACGCAGCGATGACACTGATTAAAAAGACCCTCGATGATGAGAATTATAAGAAACTTGTGCTGATCAAGAATGAAGAAGCACTAATCAAAATCGCCAATGCCATAATGATGTGTGAACCCGATAATGTATTCATCGATACCGGTAGCACCGATGACATTCAGAGGATTCGCGAATATTCAATTAAAAAGGGTGAGGAAAAGAAACTTGCCAAGGAGGGACATACGATCCACTATGACTTGCCCCAAGATCAAGCCCGCCTGGTCAAGCAGACCTATTACATTATAAATGATGACGAGAAAGTCAGTGCCCTGGCCAAGTCCACACCCCGTCAGGAAGCGCTAGAATACATGCAAAAGTACATGCAGGGTATTATGAATGGAATGACGATGATTGTCGGTTTTTTCGGTCGTGGTCCGGCCGGTGCCGTAGCCACCATTCCAGCGATTGAGATTTCGTCATCGGGATACGTCTTGCATTCAGCTGAACTACTCTACCGCAACATTTACACTAAATTTGATCAGGAAGTCTCACGCAAAGGCTTCTTCTTCACGAATGTACATTCGGAAGGTCCCAACACGCCGGAAGACGTACCCAATGCCCGGATATTCATGGATCGAAGCTGGCAAACCACATTTTCAACCTTCTGTACCTATGCTGGTAATACTTTGCTTATGAAAAAAGGCAATCACCGTTTTGCAGTCGATTATGCCACTTATTATGAGCGGGGAAAAGAACTCAGCGAACATATGTTCATCACTGGTATGACCGGACCGGATGGTCGGAAAACATATTTCGCCGGTGCGGCGCCTTCGGGCTGTGGCAAAACCACCACGGCCATGGTAGGCACCGATTTTGTCGGTGATGACCTGGCCCAGATGTGGATTGCCGAGGATGGTACCGTTCGCGCCGTAAATCCCGAGCAGGGAATTTTCGGCATCGTAGCCGATGTAAATCGTGCCGGCGACCCGCTTTTGATGGAATGCCTGCGGGGCGATGGTACCGAGGTGATCTGGTCCAATGTGCTGATCGACGATCAACTGGTTCCCCACTGGGAAGGTAATGGTGAACAGCATCCGGATAAGGGCACGAATTTCCAGGGCTCATGGTTCAAGGGCAAGCAGGACACCAATGGCAAGGATATTCCGATCTCTCACAAGAATGCACGCTGCACGCTTTTATGCGCGGCAATCGACAACCATAATGTCGAGGCGAATGCCGACCCGGCCGGTGTTCCGATAAAGATCATCACCTACTCGGGACGCGACGCTGATACCATGCCTCCGATCTTGGTGGCAAAATCCGCTGACGCCGGTGTCACTATTGGCGCCTCGATCGTGTCGCAGGCTACTGCAATGGAGGTCGGAGTCACGGGTGTACAACGCCAACCCTGGGCCAACGCGCCGTTCATTCCAGGCGCCCTGTCCGATTACATGGATGCCCAGTTCAAGTTCTTCAACTCCAACAAGTTAAGCGACACCGGACGGCCGATTATGGCCGGGCTCAACTATTTCCTGACCCACCAAAACCGGGGTGGCGACAGCAGGGATCTGCTGGGCGAAAAGCGGGACGTCAAGGTTTGGCTGGGCTGGCTCGAACTCTTCGCCCATGGTGATCTGGAAGCCATTGAAACAGCGATTGGGTACATCCCAAAATATGAAGACCTGAAAAAGCTCTTCAGCGGTATCAATAAAGAATATCCGAAGAGTCTATACGATAAGCAATTCGCGTTCTATGTCGACAGAATCATCAACCGGATCGACCTGCAGACTGACGCCTACAGCAAAGAGGAGAACCTGCCACCACAGCTTTTCAAGGTTTACCAAGAGTGGAAAACAGCCCTTCAAGCACTTAAAGAAAAGTACGGTTCCATCGTTGGCCCCCAACAATTGATCGAAGCGGCCGGTTAACCCGGATTTCTCCCCGCAATTACTGTCCGGGATACTTGACTTCGCAGGTTCTAATAGTAGTATGTCCGGTAACGTGCAATTTTGTCAGGACACATAGCGCGGGTTGTTCTAAACTTTGTTTTTCATTGGACAATATCCAGGACAGAAAAATCGTAAGAACCCCGAATTTCCGGGGTTCTTACATTATAAAAACATCCTGTTGTCCTGCTTTCCGGCTTGCATTTTCTCGCCCCTCCCGATAAGTTTGTGACAACCAAATTTCATTTATCATGTCAAACTTAACGTAATCAAAATCTGAAATTGAAAGACAAAATCAGACAATTGATAAAAAAAGCCCAATCCGGTGACACGGGGGCTTTTCACGAACTGGTAAAATTACATGATGAACGAGTTATGATACTGACCTACCAATTAACACATAACGAGCAAGACGCCGAAGACCTCTATCAAGAGGTATTCCTCAAAGCCTATAAAAATCTGAAGAGTTTTCGCTTTGAGAGTCAGTTTTATACCTGGTTGTACCGGATAACGGTCAACACATCATATAATTACAAACGCAAACAGGCCCGTTTGAATTTGTATGAACCGGACCCCGAAAGAGAATCGGGACATTTGGACTGGATCGCCGACCCGGGCGATAGCGGCACTTCCGGTAAAGAAATAATGACGGCCGTGAAATCAGCAATGACTGTTTTACCCCAAAAACAGCGGACCGTTTTCATTTTAAAACATCTTGAAAACCTTAAAATCAAAGATATAGCAAGAATTCTAAACATATCCGATGGCACGGTAAAACGGTATTTATTCCGTGCCATGGAAAAACTGCGTGTAGAATTAAAGGAGTATCGTTATGCCTGATACTTTATCCGCCAAACTGCGCGATCAAGCCACTCTTTATGCCTTGGATGCACTCACAAATTCCGAACTGCATCAATTTGAACAATTATTAAAAGCCAATCCGGCGTTGCAAAAAGAAGTTGACGAAATTGTAGCAACCCTCAATCTTACCAAATTGGCATCCGATGTAAAGCTGCCGGAATACGTCCTGGAAGGCCAGCGCAATCTTCTGCGTGGAAAAATTGAACAACTAGAAAACCTGAAACGACAATCCGGTTTCAAGGTCAGCTTATCCGATCTATGGTACAACCTGACTAAACGAATTTTCATTCCCCGGCAACCAGCTTGGGCAGTGGCTACTTATGTCATGGTAGCTTTCCTGATAGGCCGCTTGGCTTTACCGACATTACAAACCGTTAGCGCGCCAATATCCACCTCCCCTCAGCCCGATGTAATGCAATTACTTGAAAGCGGCACCCTGTCCAGTTCAGACATCGACATTTTTCAAAACGATGCTCAGTCCGTCAATTTTAATCTCCAGGCTAAAAATGATTTTAGCGTACAGGGCGGTCTGAATGACGAGACGATTCGGCAAATTTTATATTACATGCTAAAAAACGACAGTAATCCTGGCAAACGCTTGAAAGCTATAAACCTATTATCAGAAGCCCAACCTGTTGAAGCAGGCCGAATTGTCCTAATATCTTCCATGCTGACTGATCCCAATCCGGGAGTACGGTTACGGGCTGCCAAATCTCTGAACGCTTATAAATCGGATAAAACCCTCAGAAACGCCTGCGTTAAAGTCCTGTTCGAAGACGAAAATGAAGCGGTACGCATGGCCGCCCTGGGAATTTTATCTAAAACCCCAACCGAAGATATCATACCAGCTTTGCAGATTATTAAACGAATGGACAAAAATGAATTTATTCGTGATCAGGCACGACGGATCGCGGATTCATTCATCGGCCAAGTTGCAGTAGAACGAATTGAGGAATACTAATGAATAGAATACTGCCTGTGTTAATCCTATCCCAGCTTGTTTGTGGACAGGAGATCCTGCAGCATTTCGATCTGGATAAAAGCAACCACTACCTTGGTACAACAACCTATGAGTTTGAACTCAATCAAGAGGCAAGCTGGACATTGGATATTTACGACATAAAGGGTGATATTTTCTTTATGGGTGAACCCGGAGATATTATCCAAATTACGGAGGAGGTGTCAATCTGGTCTTCTTCGGGATTCAAGGCGAAATCACTTTTTGATGATTACCATGCTCAAGTCAGGCAATTGGAAAATGCCGGTGTCATCGAAATTATCGGATTGGGCGAGTGGAAAGCGCGTTCATCCTTTGAATACACAATAGTACTACCAATAAACTGTAATATCAGCGCCAGGACCGGTGGCGGCGATATCGAGGCCGAGCGGATAACAGGTGAAATCAGCCTTTCAACCAGCGGTGGTGATGTGGACCTGGTATACCTGACCGGAAAAGTCGATGCACGTACTTCCGGCGGCGATGTCAGCGTGGATCATTGTGAAGGTATCCTGGCTTTAAATACTTCAGGTGGTGATATTGATATTGAGCAAGTGGCAGGAGAGATAACGGCTAAAACAGCCGGTGGTGATATTGTGGTTGAATCGGTACAAGGCAATGTTAATGTCCAAACCAGCGGTGGTGAACTCAGTTTCGAAGATATCGTTGGTTCGAAATTGACCGGTATTACATCCGGCGGCAGTATTGAAGCTACCCGGATTCAAGCCGACATGGATGTAATAACCAGCGGCGGCGACATTCAGATCGAAGACCTGGTCGGATCTCTGGCAGCGGAAACATCAGGAGGCGATATTGATCTAGAAGAAATTTATGGTAATGCCGATCTTTCTACCAGTAGTGGGGACATAACGGTAACCGGTCTGCGTGGTGCAATATGGGCCAAGACCAACGCCGGCGACCTGGAGATTGAAAAAATCTGGGATCGCAAGATTAACGAGCACGATATCCATATCATTAACAGTCATGGATCGATATATCTGGTCTTGCCAGATGATTTCCCAGCCCAGATCGATGCTGTAGTAGAAGACGAAATTTCAGCAGGTGCGATTGACAGCGACTTTCCCATTGAAGTTGTAAAAAAATATGATAAAATCCGTGGTGAAAGTATCTTGGGTGCTGGTACCTATACCGTCAAACTGCGCACGAGCCACGGCACGATTACAATTGAAAGAGGTTCTGACTGATGAAAATATTAAATATTATATTTGCACTGATGGTAGGTGTTATTCCAATTCTGGCTCAGGATTCAGAAACAAAAATTGATCAGGAGCAATCGTCGCGCCGAGCGGAAAGAATTATTAATCAATCCGGTCTGACAGCAAATTCGGCGACACAAACAGCAATCGTAAAAAGCGCCTCAAATGACCTGCCGGAAGGTATCGCTTTAGCGAGTCGATCCGATAGCGACGCTGATCGACCTAAAACACGGACCGACGAAGTGAAATTCTTTGGTGATTACATAATCGAAGCCGATGAAATAAATGATGCCGAGGTGCGAATTATCGGCGGAGATCTAACTGTATATGGAAGGATCGACGGACAATTTACGGTAATCGGCGGCGACATTTTCATCAAACCTGAAGCCGTGATTAACGGTCGGATTATCGCCATTGGCGGCACGGTTCACCAAGCTCCGGGAGCAGTGATAAACGGAAAAATTATCGAAACCAATATATCCAAAGGTTTATCTTTCAAAGAGACTTACGATGAATCTGCTGAACTGAAAGGTGAATCGAAATTTTCATTGAAAGAACGATCATGGTATTCACGCCGCAGTTGGATTCATCCCAAAACATCCTGGTTCATTTATAACCGGAATGAGGGATTGTTACTGACTCCTTTTAATTTCAAATGGGATCGGCGTTCCTTATCTAACCTGCGTTTAAATCTTACCGGTGGCTGGCGCTTCAGCCAACAGACCTATGCCGGTCGTATAACCTTGGAAACTTACCTGCTGAACCGTCATTTAATCCTGTTTGGGAGCGGTTTCCGGGAAAGCCGCACCGATGATTTCTATCGTCTACCTGAACTGGAAAATTCATTAGCTGGCATTCTAGGTCGCCAGGACTTCTATGACCGTTGGGATGAGACCGGATTTGAAGGCGGCATCGGATTTGATTTGAACTGGATCAGGATTAAAGCCACCTATGTAACTGCCTATCAGGATTCAATCCCGGTTGACCGCGGTTTATGGACTGTTTTCAATGACAGTCGCACATTACGCGATAATCTATCGATTCTGCCCGGAGACGTGGAAAGCGCTCGAATTTCTATTGCTTTTAAACCACGACATTTCGATCCCTACCGCTCCGGTATTGCGCTTTATGCTACAGCGGAACAAATCCTCAAAACGGATGCTTATGATAAATTTCAACGTATATTAGGAATGGGTATTGTCGGCCTTGAAATCAGCCCCGGCGTCGTAATCCGGGCGCGTTTGATGGTCGGAACTGCAACCGGTACGATGCCAGAATTCCGCTATTTCAGCGTTGGCGGTCTTGGATCAATCTCCGCCTACCCCTATAAAACCAAGTGGAATGGAGACCCCTGGATCGGCGATCGATACATACAGTTGAATGCTGAATTTATCTTTGCTCCTGAATTTCTGGATGATGATTGGACCTTGATCCTGTTTGCTGACGCTGGTGATGCCTGGATGAGTGATGAATATGACATAACCAATGTTGATTCGATCATCAATAATGGCAAATCCGCTGTTGGAATTGGTTTTGGATCGAGCGATCACGATGACATTGACTGGCGCATTAATTTTGCCCGCCCATTGGATGGCACCGATTATTGGGAATCCACTCTACGGATTAATTTTAACTTTTGAAGGGATCATGAAACCAATCACAGCAATTTCCCTGAGCAGTGCACTTTTAATGAGTTTGGTCAGTAGTCAAATAATTACGGTTCGTCCGAGTTTGCCTGAGCTTTCCGTATGGATCTACCCTGACGACCACCATAAAAGCGGCTCCGATAAAACCGAGGATGCCGATCTCGTAACCGATGATTATTTATTCGATGTAAGTAAGGTTAAACGTTTAAGTGTCAATTTTAATTATACGGCCGGG
>DAOWAH010000452.1 GCA_030634675.1 Fidelibacterota bacterium | reverse complement strand
TCCTTCCTTTCATCTTTTTCAGGACAATTCGCCCTAATCAATATAAATTGCTATGGCAATTATTGTAAAAGAATTCTTTTTTTTTATGTAGGAGATTACTCATATACTCAGTACAACCCTATCATGCTGATTCAAACGATAATTATTTAGTCCAGTTTTAAGATTTAGCTGACAGCGAAATTTTTTAAGAAAACGCCACCAGAACATTTCGGACTATTTCAGTTAAAAGTTAATAGCCTTTTACAAGTATTTTCTATTCACCGGGTTGTACGATTTGCGAACAATTAATGAATGATACGAATCTCCTTGGGCTGTGGAGATAAATGTTCGATTCCACGTTCGGTGACAATCACACCGTCATGCAATTGTATTAATAAATGTTTTCCTTCACCCCATTTAGGCATCGGAATAAAGACAAAGTATTCCAAATAGAAGTGGTGATAGAGTGGGATTGTCATCTCATGTTGCCAATCCGGACCATAAGTGCCAATCCTGGGGGCAAGAAGCATTGCAGGCGCTCCTTGTCCTGCGGCATGTAAGTCGAGATTAACCTGCGGTTTATTAGGATCCAGATCTTTGTAATATTTTTGGTGCCAATTAACAATGATCCCTGCTTCTTCAAGTTTCAGCTTGAGGATATCATATGTTTCACTACAGGTACGACCTATCTTGATGTTATCTTCTAAAACCTTATTGATTTTCATTACATCTGCCCAGGCTTTTTTGATCTCTGGAGGCAGTTCAGTCTCTCCTTCACGAAGTATATAGCCGAATTCCTTGTACATTTCAAAGAAGTTCCCGAATTTCCAATAGGAGATGCGGTGTGGACCATAATGTTGTCTACCATGTCTTAAACAAATCAGGTCGCCTCTCTGGAGCACATAGTCAAACTTTCTTTTTCTATCGGCGTAAGCATCTGAATCCAAATATGCCCCATGACCAGCTCTAGTTCCGTTCTTATCCACGACAGTATCAAGAGCTTCAATATCGGTGAATTTGGTTACACCCGGCACGATTTTAGCAAAATCTCTATCCATACATTCTGCGATATACTTACCTATTTTCTTACATAGTACAAGTTCGCTCTTCACCGGTCTCGATACGTAATCATTCTTCAGATATTCATCCGAGACCAGCCTCTTGGCATATATATCACCGAGAGCTTTGACCAATATGATGTAGTCTGTATGCGAAATGCCGTCGTATGATATTCCACCCACGTACGGTCCCAGCTTTTCCAAGAAATTTACAGCAATGCGTTTGGGGTCACGTTCGGCAACAAATTCTCCGACGCCATCCAATCGGTAATCAAGTTCTGTTTTCGGGCCTCCCGGCATTTCTCTCCGATAAATTGTTGCTGCGCCGATTATTGCTGCGCCGATTATGTCGTAGGCTCCACATTCTTCAACCAACCTATAATCCGAACCTCTCCATCTACGACCGAGAACTGCCCGTTCGATCCTGTCACCTCCACGGTCTGTGAAGATGAAAACACCGTGGCTGCTGCCCAGGTCTTTTTCACCAAAGGGATCAGGAAGTGTTTCTCTCATCACATAAATCCACATGTCGATATTGTGCTTCCTCATGAC
>DAOWAH010000236.1 GCA_030634675.1 Fidelibacterota bacterium | reverse complement strand
TCTGGTAGGCAACCGGAGCTACCGCCGACCAGACAACCGTCCAGGTGCTACCGGTCAACTCCAATTTGTAAATCCTTGCAATAGTCTCCGTGGCGCCATCGTTCCAGTTATCATTCACCAGGTAAATCTCTGTGAGACCATCACCATCAACGTCAACACCACTGATCATGTTACCGACACCACCATTGTTCAGCGTAGCTTCCGGTATATCAATCTCATAGGCGCGTTCAAACCCGTTGATAGCAAAAATGCTCCCAGGCCAGATTACCAAGAGAAGAATTACTAACAATCCAATATTAGCTTTCTTTCTCATTTTATTCTCCTTTTTTTAGGTTAACAGTTATTCTGATTATACTAATTATAGTGCTAATAATAAAGAAAATCGATGACTATTTGTTAATATTCCCAGATCAGAATAGGAATAATCAACTTTAACATTGCCAAACCCCATCGCATTTAAGCTGGCTCCGCCGCCGAATGATAGGCCACCTTCATCAGCACCAATTTTATAACCTCCACGGATGAAGAAGCTATTCAGTAATCCGTATTCCAGGCCGATATTATACTGTTCCAGGTTATTATTTGGGTGGATCATATCGGTGGCAATTGTTAACTGGTGGGGTCCTTGATTAATGATATCTATGCTGATACCGACCCGGAAATTTACCGGCAAAGAATATTTCTCGAATACCATCGTACTATCATCGGTGTCATCTTCAAGTATTTTATAAGAGACATCATTGCTGTAGTCAGTGTAATCGCCGTCGAATTGAATATCGCCGATTCCAAAATGTAGAATCGACATGCCAATTTTCAAGCTGTGAAAATCGGTCCGATACATGGTTCCAAGATCGATAGCCCAAGTTGAATAGCCATAGCCTAAATATTTTTCCTGGACAATTTTACCGGTAATACCAATGGAGACACGGTCGGTTAGAAACCGGGCATAGGAAAGACCCAGACAGGAATTACTGATGCTGAAATACTCGCCGGTACCATCATAGTCTTCCAGGGTTGTGATCTCCATGTCATCGGTTTGCAGATACAAAGTGCTGATGGCAAATGTTCCCAAACGACCGAATTTCCCGCTAATAGCCATACTCCCCAGGGAGATATCCGCCGGCCAGGTACTATTCGACAGGTAGAGACTGTATTTGCCGGCATCAGCTAAACCGGCAGGATTCCAGAAAACAGATCCTGCATCATCGGTCCTGGCGGTGAATGCATGACCCATTGCACCAGCATGAGCACCGACGCCGATCTCCAGAAATTGAGCAACAGCCGTTCCAACCGGCGCAAAATCCTGGGCATTCAATCCGTAACAAAGCACTCCCAGTATCATAAGAGAGCGACAAAAATCTTTTTTAATCATTTTTATGATCCTTAATGCTTAACTAGCCTTAGCGAATAATTACAAATTTGCCAACTTTTTGTCCATATTTCTTGGAATCGACAACATATAGGTAAAGACCCGGGGCGGCTTCCTGATCATTCTTGGTCATCAAATCCCATTCGGCAACGCTGAGACTGGCCGTATTGAAATCGCCGCCGACAATCACCGTTTCATCGTTTCGTATTTCATCAACAAAGTCACCGTCGAGAGTAAAAATCTTGATCGTCGCATCCACCGGCAGGTTGGTAAATTGGATGCGATGCTCCCAAGGGGATGAATCACCGGGGCGGGGATTATTCCAACGGGCACTGCCGATATAGGGATTGGGAACAACCTTGATCTTATCCAGCGAATTGGCAACCGGATTGGACGGTGAAATCACCTTCATACTGTTAGCATCCTGGATATTGGTACTGATCACACCAAATGGTATCGGTTCATTGATCGAATCGGTTGCCGCCTGTACCGAATAATAGTATACCAGTCCATTGAGTATATCGGTATCAATCAATTCATATTTTCCAGCTGCATTAGTCGGCGGTGGCCAACTGATACTTTCGTTTAAGGTATAGGTACCCAGCCCCAGCGGTTCCCAGTCAATTGATCCAAGGGCATTCTTCTGGCCTTTCCAGGTCAAGAACTTGTGAAAGTTCGGGTGAGAAATCTGAGTTGAATCCCATTGCACTTTAATAGCAGTCGTGATGCCTTCTTCGACTACCGTTTCCAACTCTACAGCCGGTGCCGCCGGGGCCAGCGCTTCAGCGGAAATACTGAAATCGTTATCAACTATGAACTGGGCTACATCCATGATTTTGACCAATTCCACCAGACTGTATACTCCTCCGCTGTCCGGATCACAGCCAACCCCCAGGGCGGTGGTCACGACAACCGAATCACCAGCCGCCAGACTATCCAGGGGACCAAAGGTGATGATGCCGCGGTAATCGTGGGGAAATGGATTGCCACTAGGATCGAGTAAGATCGGTTCGAAGACAGGATCTTTAAGAAAATCCCATGTTAATTCATCGGTAGTCGGATCATTATAGATATGGCAGATATGATATGAATAGGGCGGTAGATAGGGTTCGGATTTCAGGATTTTCAATCCAAGGAAACCAGGGGTCTGCAATTTCCCATCAATGCCAGGATTGCCGAAATCATTGAGGGGTCCGTCTTCATAGGCGGGCCAGGTTGCATTATCACCATCGAACATGATAACCATGGAGCTATCGATATCCTCTTCGGTCAGACCATGATCGCGGCCAGCCATATCGGGGAACTGCTCCACCCAGTCCCAAGCAATACCATTGGCAATAGCATGATCATCCTGGTTAGACAAAGGAGATTCAGCACCCCAATCCGGCAATTTACTCACATCGCCATCCAGACGGATGGTAAAATAAAAGTCATCGATTGTCCGGGGCGTATCCGGTATACTGTCGCCATCGGCATCGATACCAACATTCTTGATTGTGTATTCATAAATAACGAAATCATCAGCATAACTGGAACTCCAAGCATAGGTCCGTTCTGTTATTTCAAGTCCCAGAGGAAAATGATCAGCGTCAGCTAGTGGAGCAACAACATCATAGTAACGTGTATAGGTATCTTCCTCTGATCTGGTCCCGTTACCGGTATATAGATGTACCGAATCCAAGGAGGCAAATTCATGATCATCACCTTTGGTAATGTGATAGATGCCATCGACAGTACCCGATAACCAGATCGTGCCGCGGTATAGGTAGGAATTTCCGGAGCCACCGGGCCAGTCACAAGACGGCGTACGATTATTGTAGGCGTCATCACCGAGGTAGCTCCAATTGGTCACCCGGTTCCAGAGTGTACCAATCTTATGCCATTTGTAATTATCGTCATAGATGATGCCTGAAGACCGGGATTCAAATGGAATCTCACTGCGCCTGGAATTCTTTTGCGGATCGGCGGCGATCAGATAACCGGTCAGCATTAAAAAACTAAGCAAGGTTAATAAGGTTTTGGATTCTTTATTCAAATTCATAGAATTCCTCTGATGATAACTCACTTAATTGGGTATTAAAACTGTACCGCTAATCCAAAGCGGAACTGTCGTTCTTCATTTAAGGTTTGCGGGTTGCGGACCAACTCTCC
>DAOWAH010000178.1 GCA_030634675.1 Fidelibacterota bacterium | reverse complement strand
CTTTCCGGGAATGGCAGCCTAAACATGATTCACAATAGTTTAACGGTGATTACATGCTGATATTGGAAGCAACTGCTAAAGTCAATATCGGCCTGCAAATCAGGGATCAGCGGCTCGATGGCTACCACAATATCCACACTATTTTCCAAGAGCTGGAATTTGCTGATACGGTGTCTCTTGAGAAGATAAAAACCGGCTGTCAGATAACAGCTAATGTTGACTGGGTCCCGACCGATGAATCCAATATCTGTCACAAGGTATATGAGGGGTTAAAAGCCCGTTTTCCAGACTTGCCGGGAGTGCAAATTAAGCTTGAAAAACGGATTCCCGCAGGTGCCGGACTGGGGGGTGGTTCCAGTAATGGAGCAGCAGTACTTAAGGGTTTGAATGAATTATATGGTCTGGGATTATCACAGGGTAAGCTCGAGCGAATTGCCGTAACTATTGGCGCCGATGTTCCCTTTTTTATCAGGGGTGGTATCCAATTAGGTGAGGGAATTGGCGATAATTTGACGCCTTTATCTGTTTCAATGACAGGTATATTCCTGCTTGTAATTCCGCCTATTCATATTAATACCGGTTGGGCTTACAGCGAGGCAAAAAAGTGCTTGAACAACCAGCGTAAACAAATTAACTTCCGCTGCTTTTTCCAGGGACGAAATACACCCTGGGAGCTATTTGAGAACGATTTTGAACAGATAATAATTCCAACATATCCAGAAATTGGTGTGATTAAACAACGGTTAATAGAAACCGGCGCATATTATGCCAGTTTGTCGGGTAGTGGCTCGACTGTGTATGGGGTTTTTGACGACGAAGCCGTGGCAACTGCGGTGGAGTCAGAATTTAAAAAATCCTGCCAGACGATTCTCACTCACCCTTCTAAAAACTGATCCACCAATATTAACAATCCGCAAATTTTTGCCGGGTCGTCTAAGGGTAAGACCGCGGCCTTTGGAGCCGTTAATGGTGGTTCGAATCCTCCCCCGGCAGCAGTATGCAATCAGGAGTAAAAACAAAATATCAGTAGTATTATGAATGGTGCCCAATTAAAAATATTTTCGGGTCAGAGCAATCTACAACTGGCAGAAGGTATTACTAAAGTCCTCGATATGGAACTGGGGCATTTGTCAATCAAACGTTTTGCCGACGGTGAATTGTGGATCAAATTCGAAGAAAATATCCGCGGTAAAGATGTTTTTATTGTGCAATCCACAAATGCGCCAGCCGGCAATATAGTTGAGTTGTTATTAATTCTCGATGCTGCCGTAAGGGCTTCAGCCAATAGTGTTACGGTCGTGATTCCGTATTTTGGTTACGCCCGCCAGGATCGTAAAGATATGCCGCGCGTACCAGTCTCGGCTAAGGTAATGGTGGATATTTTTACTACCACCGGAGCCAGCCGGATCATTACAATGGATTTGCACTCTACTCAGATTCAAGGTTTTACTAATATTCCATTTGATCACCTCTATTCCCGGATGGTGCTGCTGGACGAGATTAAAAAACTGGATCTGGATCCGCAACAGTCAGTAGTGCTGGCCCCCGACATGGGTTCGGCCCGTATGTCCCAGGCTTATGCCAAACGATTGGGGATGTATTTTGCTTTGATTGATAAGCGCCGTTACACACCAAACCAGGCCGAAGTAGTGCACTTGATCGGTGATCTGAAAGACCATGATGTTCTGATTATTGATGATATGATCGATACCGCCGGAACAATGGTTAACGCCGGAAAGAAAGCGTTAGAAAATGGTGCTCGTTCAGTCTATGCGATTGCGACCCATGCATTGTTTTCAGGTCCGGCTATTGAGCGTTTGCGGAAGGCACCGTTTAAAAAGATAATTGTTACCGATACAATTGCTATTCCGGAAGAGAAAAAATTACCTAATATGACAATTGTGACAGTGGCGAATATTTTCGCCGAAGCAATTCAACGAATTCACCGGGGTGACTCAGTCAGCGCCCTGTTCGATTTTTAGTCAGGAGTAAATCATGACCAGCGATTATATATTAGATACTATTGAACGCGACAGTTGCGGATCAAAAAGTGTTAAAAAATTACGCCGGCAGGGTATGGTTCCAATCAATTTTTATTTTCATGGCAGTGATAGCCTTAACCTGGCGATTGATAGAAAAACTTTGCAGTTGGCATTGCAATCCGGCCAGCACATTTTTGTAATTAATGTTGGCAAGAAAAAACAGCATGTCCAGATTAAGGAATTGCAGTATCATCCCGTCACCGATGATATCCTGCATGTTGATTTGATGGGCTTTAAAATGACCGAAAAAATCAGCATCGCCGTACCACTGGTAATTGTGGGCGAGGCTCCCGGTGTCAAGTTGGGCGGAATTTTAACGCAGAACCTTAACCTCGTAGATATCTATTGCCTGCCGGCTGACATTCCGGAAAATATAGAAGTTGATATATCTGCCTTGGATATTGGTCAGCATATTCCGGTCAGCGATCTGGTTGTTGCCGAAAATATTGAAATACAGTCCAGTCCGGAAACTCCGATCATTGCAGTACAGGCTCCACGCGGCGAAGAAGAAGTAGAAGAAGTTATTGAAGAAGAAATCGAAGATTTGGATGAAGAAGAGGAAGCCGACGAGGAAGAATGATTGCGTTCATCGGACTGGGAAATCCCGGATCACAATATGCCAAAACCAAGCACAATGCCGGTTTCTGGATCGTAGATGAATTGGCTAGACGCTGGAAAGCGAATTACAAGCCCGGTAAAGGCGATTATGTCTATGCCGAGATCAGACAGGGACGCGTCTTGTTAGCAAAGCCAACTACCGGAATGAATGTGTGTGGGATGGCAGTACGCGAAATAATTCGGCGTTGGGAAATTAAGCTACAGGAACTGTTTGTCATTGTGGATGATGTGGACCTTCCGCTGGGCAGCCTGCGATTGCGTCCTAAAGGCGGCGATGGGTGCCATCGGGGCCTGGAGTCAATAATTTACCAACTGGGAAAAATGGAATTTCCACGCCTGCGGTTCGGGATTGCCACCGCTGAAAAAATTCGTCCGGCGGAAAAATTTGTATTGTTACCTTTCCGCAAACAGGATGTGGAGTTGGCACAGTTCATGGTTAATACTGCTGCCGATGCGGCCGAATCCCTCATGCTCCACGGGCTGCAGAAAACAATGGCAAGATTTAATCGAAATTCAAACCAAGGAGACGCACAAGCATGAACCATTTTTATTTAGTACCCATTGCTGGTACATTGGCTTTACTCTTTGCTTTCTGGCGCAGTACCTGGGTTAATAAACAGGATCCCGGTAATGATAAAATGCAGGAAATCGGCCAGGCTGTTCGCGAGGGGGCCATGGCTTTTCTATCCCGCGAATATAAAGTATTGTTGGTTTTTGTAATTGCCGTAGCCGCTTTGCTGGCCTGGGGTAATGCCTCCCAGGGAACCTCGCTGGTAGCCGTTTCCTTTGTAGTTGGCGCTTTCTGTAGTTCACTGGCTGGGTATTTTGGCATGCGTGTAGCTACCAAGGCTAATCACCGAACGACTCAAGCCGCGCGCAACAGTTTGAATGAAGCTTTACTAGTCGCTTTTAATGGTGGTGCTGTGATGGGTTTGAGTGTTGTCGGTCTTGGGGTTTTGGGAATCGCGAGCCTCTTCTGGTTATATGGTGGACTGGAAGCCGGTGCCGAACTACCACGGGTTATGAATATTTTGTCAGGGTTTGCCATGGGTGCTTCATCGATTGCCCTATTTGCCCGTGTTGGTGGTGGTATTTATACCAAAGCTGCCGATATAGGTGCCGATCTGGTTGGCAAGGTGGAGGCCGGAATTCCCGAGGATGATCCCCGCAATCCGGCAACGATTGCCGATAATGTTGGTGATAATGTTGGTGATGTGGCCGGGATGGGTGCCGACCTGTTTGAATCCTATGTGGGTTCAATTCTGGGCGCCATGGTACTGGCAGCAGCAGCTGGGTTGGCCAATTTAGTATTTTTACCTTTGATGTTAGCAAGCTTTGGAATTCTGGTATCGATTGTCGGCACCTTTTTTGTGCGTACCAAAGAAGGCGGCAACCCACAGACCGCTTTAAATCTGGGCATTTTTGGTGCCGGTGGAATGATGTTGGTCGTCAGCTATTTCATTATTCGCTGGTTCATGCCTGCCACCGTGTCTATGAACGGAAAAGCGGTGGGCAGCTTCGATGTTTTTATGGCCACTATCGTTGGTTTAATTGCCGGTATTATCATTGGTCTTATTACAGAGTATTATACTTCCGAATCGCGTAGCCCTTCACGAATCATTGCCAAATCCAGCGAAACGGGAGCGGCTACTAATATTATTTCCGGGTTAGCCAACGGGATGTATTCAACCGTCTGGCCGGTGATCGCAATTGCTGTGGCAATTATAATTTCTTACCATTTTGCCGGATTGTACGGTATTGCTATTGCCGCCCTTGGTATGCTTTCCACGACCGGAATTCAGTTGGCCGTCGATGCTTATGGCCCG
>DAOWAH010000145.1 GCA_030634675.1 Fidelibacterota bacterium | reverse complement strand
TGCTGTATCAAAAGTACCGCGAATAATATGATAGCGAACACCAGGAAGGTCTTTAACACGGCCACCTTCAATCATCACGATTGAGTGTTCTTGCAGGTTATGCCCTTCTCCGGGTATATAAGCTGTAACCTCAAAACCATTAGTTAATCGTACACGAGCAACTTTCCTTAGTGCGGAATTAGGTTTTTTGGGTGTAGTTGTATATACACGTGTGCATACACCGCGTTTTTGGGGATTACCTTTCAAAGCGGGTGTCGCGTTTTTCTTTACGATCCGCTTTCTTCCTTTTCTTACTAGTTGATTTATCGTCGGCATAGTTGTTCAAATAAAGTCTATCAATTTATTTCAAATTATTGTATTTAGTCAATTCGTTTTTAACACATTTTAACACGAAATTTGGCAAATTTCCGCCTACTGCACTTCAGCAATGATTTCCTCGCTACCAAGTAATTCAGTATCCTTATCAGCAACCATTAGTTTCTTAACACGGGGTGCACCAGAACCGGCAGGGATCAATCGACCTACAGCAACATTTTCCTTCAAACCCTTTAAGTAATCAGTTTTTCCGGAAGTAGCGGCATCTGTCAAGACTCGTGTAGTCTCCTGGAAAGAAGCGGCGGAAAGAAAACTATCCGTATTCAGTGAAGCCCGTGTGATTCCCATTAACAATGGTTCAAAAGTAGACGGTTTGGATTTACGGGTCTTAATCTGCTTTTTTTTGTCTTCTTTCAGATTTTTATTAATCTCGATAACGTCTGTTTTTTCTACCAGTGCATCAAGCTCAAATTCCGAATCACCCGAATCAGTTATTACAACCAGCTTCGAAATGCGGTTGTTTTCACTGAAAAATTCTTCCTTATTCACTTTATTGCCCGTCAAGAACTTAGTATCACCCGGGTCTCCAACACTGACCTTATTCATCATCTGCTTGACAATAACTTCGATATGTTTATCATTAAGTTTTACACCTTGCAGACGATACACTTCCTGAATCTCATTAACCAGGTATTCTCGAACCTTTCTCGGTCCCAAAATACTTAAAACATCCGTCGGTGAGATGGAACCTTCACATAATGCCGTACCGGCTGTGATATAATCACCTTCGTGAACAATGACGTGCTTACCATAGGGAATCGAATAATTCCGTGTTTCGTCATCAGTGCTGGTAACACTAATTTTCCGTATACCACGCTTGACTTCGCCAAATTTCACCGTTCCATCGATTTCACTAACTACTGCAAGATTAGATGGCGTACGCGCCTCAAATAATTCGGCTACACGTGGTAAACCACCGGTAATATCTCTGGTTTTACCAATATCACGTGGTATTTTAACCAATGTCTGACCGCACTGGACTTTTTGATCATTACGAACAACTAAAGTAGCGTTCACTGGCAATATGGCACCACCGGCGGTCACCTTGCCATCGTCATCAATAATCTCGATATGAGGGCTGAGTTTACGATTCTTGGCTTCGATAATAACCATCTGCTTCTTACCGCCCTCAACGGCTTCTATCCGGTACGTTTCGTTATTTTTAAAATCTCGTAGTGCCACCGTACCTTCTTTGCGTGCTAAAATGATATCCGTGTAAGGGTCCCACTGAAAAAGAACCTGACCAGCATCGATTTTATCACTGTCATCAACCAGTACACTTGCACCATATGGCACATTATATTGCGCCCGGGGACTATTATTCTCGTCCAAAATTGAAATTTTCCCGTGTCTGACCATGCACCGGGTTATTTTTATCCCAGTATCATCTATAGTGGTAGCAAGTTCAAAATTATCAGAAAATTTCAATGTGCCTGCCATTTTGGCTTTCAATTCAGACTGCTCAATAATGCGTGTTGCCGTACCACCGATATGGAAAGTACGTAATGTAAGCTGAGTACCCGGTTCACCGATACTTTGAGCAGCCTGGATACCAACTGCAGTTCCGAGATTCACTATCGCATGCATTGATAGATTCCAGCCATAGCAATTTGCACAGACCCCACGATTAGAATCACAAGTAAGCACTGATCTAATCCTAACTGATTCAACATTACTGTTATCAATTATTTCAGCTTCTTTTTCCGTGATTAATGAACCGGCGGGTATTTTCACTTCACTATCAATAATAAAATCATCCAGAAGCGTACGACCGAGGATCCGATCTGCTAATGGTTCTATTACTTCCTCACCTTCTTTTAAGTCAGAGATTTCAATACCATTGATCGTCCCGCAATCAATTTCATTCACAACTACATCCTGCGCTACATCCACTAGTCGTCTGGTCAGATAGCCGGCATCCGCTGTTTTCAATGCTGTATCAGCTAAACCTTTTCGAGCACCATGCGTAGAAATAAAGTATTCCAGTACCGATAAACCCTCCTTGAAATTAGAGGTAATTGGATTCTCAATAATTTCACCTTTACCACCAGTCATAGCTTTTTGTGGTTTAGCCATTAATCCACGCATACCGGCCAACTGCTTGATCTGGTCCTGACTTCCGCGAGCACCAGAGTCTGCCATCATATAGACTGGATTGAAACCCTGATCATCATTCATCAGACCTTCCATCATTTTGGCTGCAACCTGGTAAGTGGCATGGGTCCACACATCGATTACTTTATTATACCTTTCACCATCAGTTAATACCTGACGGTCAAATTTTTCACGAATTGAATTAACCGTTTCCTGGGCTTCGCTTATAATTTCATCTTTCTGCTTCGGAATCATAATATCACGAATTGAAATCGAAATACCACTTTGAGTAGCAGTCTCAAAACCAATTTTCTTTAAATCATCCAGAAACAGTACGGTACGGTAATTGCCCGCTAATAAATAACTTTCGTTAACAATTTTCTCCAGCTTACGTTTTGAGATCATCTCATCAACATATGCTAATTCACTTGGCATAATTGAGTTAAATAATGCCCGGCCAACAGTTGTGTTTTTATACCATTTACCATTATAGCGGAGATCGATAATTGTATTTAATTCAACTACATTATTTTCATAAGCCAGGCGCACTTCATCAATATTCCCGAATTTGCTACCTTCACCCTTAGTTCCTTTGCGTTGTCTGGTTAAATAATAACAACCTAAAACCATATCCTGTGAAGGAATAGCGATTGGCTTACCATTTGCCGGGTGTAAAATATTATGGCTCGAGAGCATCAAAATCCGTGCTTCGATTTGAGCAGGAATAGAAAGGGGCACATGTACCGCCATCTGATCACCGTCAAAGTCAGCATTAAAAGCTGTACATACCAATGGATGGATTCGAAGTGCTTTTCCATCAACAAGAACCGGTTGAAAAGCCTGAATACCAAGACGATGCAGGGTTGGTGCACGGTTGAGTAAAACAGGATGATCCTTAACAACATATTCTAGGACTTCATATACTTCCGGATCACGATTCTCGACCATCAACTTGGCACTACGTGGTGTTTGTGCTAATCCTCGTGCAATTAACTCATGAATCATATGCGGTTTGAATAATTCAAGTGCCATATTCTTTGGTAAACCACATTCATTTAACCGTAGCTCCGGCCCAACTACAATTACTGAACGGCCGGAATAATCTACACGCTTACCAAGTAAATTCTGGCGGAAACGTCCGGTTTTACCCCGTAACATATCCGACAAGGATTTTAACGGGCGTCGGGTTCCACTGCGAATAGCCGTACGGCGCCGACTATTATCAAATAAAGCATCCACAGCTTCCTGTAACATCCTTTTTTCATTACGTAAAATGACATCAGGTGCTTTAATATCTATCAACTGTTTAAGACGATTATTGCGAATAATAATCCGCCTGTAAAGGTCATTCAAATCACTGGCTGCAAAGCGACCGCCTTCTAAAGGAACCAGAGGACGTAGTTCAGGCGGTATCACCGGTAATACCGAGACAATCATCCATTCCGGACGATTTATTTTTTGTTTACCAGGATCAGGGATGAAAGATTTTACCACTTTCAAACGTTTTAATGCTTCCTTCTGAGCCTGCTTTGAACGGGATGTTTTCAGAATATTTTCCAACTCATTAGCAAGACTAATGGTATTTATCCGAGCTAATATATCCCTAATTGCTTCGCCGCCCATTGAAGCTAAAAAATAGTTTTCTTCAACCTTGTCATCTTCAGATACTGCATTAAAACCAAATTCCCGTTCAAGCTGTAAATATTCTTCTTCTTCGATTAAATCGAGTCTTTTTTTATCGCTTTTACCCGGATCAACAACAACAAATGTTTCATAGTAAATGATCCTTTCAAGGATTTTTGTCGATAAACCGATCAAATAACTAAGCTTACTGGGAATTGACCGTAAATACCAGATATGAACCACCGGAACAGCCAGAGTTATATGCCCCATTCTTTCACGGCGTACTTTTTTCCGTGTTACTTCAACACCACAACGATCGCAGATAATACCCCGGTACCGGATGCCTTTATACTTACCGCAATGACATTCATAGTCTTTAACCGGACCAAAGATTTTTTCACAAAAAAGACCATCTTTTTCCGGTTTATAAGAACGGTAATTAATCGTTTCCGGTTTTAATACTTCCCCGTAAGAACGGGCTAAAATCATCTCTGGCGAGGATAACCCGATGGTTACCGCAGAAAAACCACGTTTGGTATCAATTTTCGAAGATTGAATGTAAGTCAAGCTTAAGCTCCCTTATTCAAGTTCAACATCTATGCCCAATCCCTGTAATTCTTTAATCAGAACATTAAAGGATTCCGGAACGCCATAAACAGGAAGGTCCTCACCGCGGACAATGGCATTGTACACTTTTGAACGGCCATCGACATCATCTGATTTAACTGTTAAAATCTCATGCAATGTATGAGCTGCACCATAGGCTTCCAGTGCCCAGCACTCCATTTCCCCAAATCGTTGTCCACCAAATTGAGCTTTACCGCCCAATGGTTGTTGCGTAATCAGGGAGTAGGGTCCCGTAGAGCGAGCATGCATTTTATCATCAACCATATGGTTGAGTTTCATCATATAAATTTTACCGACAGTAATAGGATTATCAAACTTTGCTCCGGTTCTACCATCAATCAGGGTGGTTTTTCCAGAGGTTGGTAAACCTACCTTGTTCATTTCCTCGAGTACCTGCTCCGGTTTGGCACCGTCAAATGCAGGTGTTTCGT
>DAOWAH010000113.1 GCA_030634675.1 Fidelibacterota bacterium | reverse complement strand
TCCTCAGCAATTGGAAAAAATGAAGCAGGTTGGCTCCAGTCTTAATTTATTTGAAGAGCTTTTTTTAAAGGATCAGTTGAAACGCTTGGAATTAGAAAATGCAAAAATATTATATCACAAAATTCATACAATCGAAGAAGGTCAGAGATTCAATAATCATGTAGCGGAGTATCTTCAGGTTGATTGTCTCGCAGTTGTTGTAAACTTTGTGGATATGCTGGCTCATAAAAGGTCTGAATCCGATGTGTTACAGGAGATGATGCCTGATGAATCCGGCTATCGATTTGCCGTGAAAACCTGGTTTGAAAATTCCTGGCTGTTTCAATCATTAAAAGTACTGAGTAATAGCGAATTTACGGTGGTACTGACCAGTGATCACGGTTCGGTTCGTGTTCAGCGGGGAGCAATTGTAGGGGCGGACCGTGAAACATCATCCGGGATACGCTATAAATACGGCTATAATTTGAATTGCAAGGATAAAAATGCGCTGGTAATAAAACAGCCCCATGATTATCGCTTACCGGAACTAGGTCATCAGACTAATTACTTGATTGCAAAGGATGATATTTACTTTCTTTATCCTACCCAATATCACCGCTACCTGGCATTGTATAAAAACAGTTTTCAGCATGGAGGCATTTCACTGGAGGAGTTGCTCGTTCCCGTAATTACCATGCGCGGCAAGGGCCGATAAGAATAGCTGTTCTCCAATTATCTATGAGCGTTCGAAAACATGCAGACAGGAAGCACTATTCTTTTCTTTCCTCAGAGGAGACACAGGCATTTGCCGCCGATTACGCCACCGGAATTCCACCAGGTACGGTCATTGCCCTGATTGGAGACTTAGGAACCGGGAAGACAACTTTTACCCAGGGCTTTGCCCGCGGCCTTGGAATAACAGAACAGGTTGGATCACCAACGTTTAAAATTGTCAGTGAATATAAAGGTGATCATTTAATCCTGTACCATGTCGATTGCTATCGCTTGAAAAATGGAACTGATTTTCTAAACATCGGCGGTGAAACATTATTAAATCCTGATAATGGCGTAACTGTGATTGAATGGGCTGATATTATTGAGGAAATCCTGCCGGCGGAGGTAATTGTAATTCGCTTCAATCGCATCCCTGGTAAAACTGATCAGCGCGGAATAATTATTAAAGAGCACAGGGATGAAATTATTAGCACTTGAGACAGCGACGGAGGTTTGCAGTATAGCCCTGTTATATGACGACCAACCTGTGGCGGTTGTTGAAGAAAGGGTGCCTCGTAAGCATGCGGAAATGCTACCCCTGTTTTATCAGGAATTAGCTCTGAAGACCAAATTCAACCTTGCTGGCTTAGATGGGATTGCCATTTCAATTGGTCCTGGTTCATTTACCGGTCTGCGAATTGGATTGAGCTTTGCCAAGGGTCTTGCGTACGGACATGGATTGCCACTCATTCCCATCCCAACCTTATTGGCCCTCATATCAGGTATTAATGAAAAAACAGGTCGGATGAAAATGATGCTGTTTTCACACCGCGATAGGATTTACCACCAGGATTTTGAAATTCAATCCAATAATCTGATCGAATTGACTGAACCGGCTTCGGTAGCCTGGTCAGATATTGTTGATCAGTTTACCGACTATGATAAATTGGTACATTGTGGATGTGAGACTTTATTGGAAAATGAGGTAAAGTTAATCGTGCCGGCAGTTCCCAGCGCAGTATTGATTGGTAAACTGGCCGTACGGAATTATGCTGAATGGCTGATCCGGAAGCCTTTCCAACTGGTTCCGAATTATATTTCGCCGTTTGAGTTTAGTAAATGAGTTCAGTATACCAAATTCGCAAAGCCGGTATTCCCGATTTGGCGCAAATTATCCAAATTGAAGCTCGCGTTTTCCCGGATCCCTGGACTAAAGCTCAATTGGCATTTGAATTAAAAGAGCAACCAACAGCATTTAATCGAGTGGTCGTTTATCAAGGAAACGTTGTAGGGTATCTAATGTCGCATGTGATTTACGATGTGGTACATTTGAATAATCTGGCCGTAGATTTGCCGGTACAAGGTAAGGGGGTCGGACGGTTGTTAATGGAATCCTTGTTTAAATCCCTCGCTGATCGACAACCTATTAAAATCTTTCTGGAAGTTGCTGAAACTAATTGTCAAGCTATTCGCTTCTATCAGAAATTTGGATTTGAGACGATTAACAGCCGAAAAAAATATTATCATTCCGGTGAAGATGCATTAGTAATGGTATGTAAATTAGAGACTTATGGATTGGTTCAGGCGTAAAATAGAAAAAATACACCCGGCCCAGAAAAAGGCAATTCCGGACGGATTATGGGTCAAGTGTCCATCCTGCTCGGAAATATTGTATAGACCGGAATTAGAGCGGTTGTTATCAACCTGTCGTAAATGTAATCACCATTTCCGCGTTCTACCGGAAATCTACACGGAACTTATTCTGGATAATGATTCAGCCCGGCCACTGTTTACAGAGCTGAAGTCAAACGATCCACTGCGCTTCAAGGCTGCCAGGCGTTATTCGGCGCAATTAAATGATGCTTCCAAGAAGGCTGGGAATCAGGAGGCAATCTTATTTTATGAAGGTAAAATCGAAAACAGGCTCGTAGTACTGGGAGTTATGAATTTCGCTTTTATCGGCGGAAGTATGGGATCCGTCGTCGGCGAAAAAATTGTTCGAGGAATTTCTCTGGCGCATGATCGGAAGCAACCGTTAATAATTGTATGTGCTTCAGGTGGAGCGCGGATGCAGGAGGGTAGTTATTCGCTGATGCAAATGGCTAAGATCAGTGCCCGGCTGGCACGTTTTTCCGCTGTTGGCGGTTTGTACATCGCAGTCCTCACCGATCCTACTACCGGTGGTGTTACTGCCAGCTTTGGGATGCTGGGTGATATTATATTAGCGGAACCGGGCGCTCTGATTGGATTCGCCGGACCACGGGTGATAAAACAGACAATCGGACAGGATTTGCCACCGGGATTTCAACGGGCGGAATTTTTACTGGAAAAGGGTTTCATTGATAATATCGTTTCCAGAGATACACTTAAACCCACTCTATCAAAAATTATTTCCATCCTGACGTGATTAAAAAGCCATTGATTCTGGTGACAAATGACGACGGCATATTTGCCCCGGGAATTTATGCTCTATGGGAAGCAATGAAATCAATCGGTGAGGTATTTATTGTCGCCCCGGATACTGAGAAAAGTGCTGTTGGTCATGCCATAACAATCTCCGATCCGATTCGTGTCCAAAAAATTAAACGAAAAAACGGCTTTGAAGGCTTTGCCGTTAATGGCACTCCCGCCGATTGTGTAAAAATTGCCGTAGGGGCACTGATGGACCAAAAACCTGATATCGTTATCTCAGGTATCAATTCCGGTGCGAATGTAGGTACCAGCTTGATGTATTCCGGCACCGTGTCAGCCGCTACCGAAGGTACGATACTCGATATCCCTTCCATTGCTGTCAGTCTTGATTCCCTGACAACTCTTGACTACCGGTTTGCAGCGAAAGTTGCTGGTACAATAGTTAAAAATGTTATGCAAAATGGCTTGCCCAAGGGTACGTTATTGAATGTCAATGTCCCGGCGGTTACGGAATCGCAAATCAAGGGTTATAAAATCACCCGCCAGGGCGATTTGCATTATCTGGAGGGTTTTGATCGCAGAGAGGATCCCCGGGGCAGGGTATACTACTGGATGACCGGCCAAATTATTGAACCGGTTGGTAAGGCTGACACCGACAGTCATGCCCTGAGCAAAAATTGGATCAGTGTCACTCCGGTTCATTACCGTTTAACTAATGATGAGTTTGTGGAGGTACTAAAAACCTGGGATTTGTCATGACCAGCCCACATCGCGGTATTATTATTATTGATTTCGGTTCACAGTATACCCAGTTAATCGCACGGCGTATCCGCGAACAACATGTTTTTTCTGAGATTTTGCCTCATGATACCGTCCTGAGTGCAATCACAAAACGCAATCCCTTAGCATTGATTTTATCAGGTGGTCCATCCAGTGTTTATGATCAGGAAGCACCTAATTATGATCAGGAAATTCTAAGACTGGATATACCAATACTGGGGATTTGCTACGGGCTACACCTGTTATCGGATTATCACGGTGGGCAGGTTGAAAAAAGGGGCGCTGGTGAATATGGATTTGCCAATCTCAATGTACTGAATCCAACAGCGCTGCTGGAAGGAATAAATGATGGTTCCCAAGTCTGGATGAGTCATCAGGACCGGGTAATTGCGCCACCATCCGGTTGGCAGGTTCTGGCCGAATCATCAAATGGCGTCATAGCCGCTATCGGCAGTGTTTCTCAGCAGCGTTATGCTGTCCAATTCCATCCTGAGGTAATCCATACCATAGATGGAACCACCATTATCAATAATTTTTTATTCAAGATTGCCGGTTGTAAACCTGATTGGACGCCGGGAAATTTTATTCGCGAGCAGGTGGAAGCAATCAGGAAAGAAGTTGGCGACCGGAAAGTCATCTGTGGTGTCAGTGGTGGTGTTGACTCCACAGTTGTTGCCGCACTATTACACCAAGCGCTGGGACCGGCAGTTACGGCCGTATTAATTGATCATGGATTAATGCGTAAGAATGAAGCCCGGCAGTGTGTTTCGGCCCTTAAGGATGGCTTGGGAGTAAATATCCATATTTTTGACGCATCGGAACGCTTTCTGTCCCGATTGCAGGGAATAACCGATCCGGAACGCAAACGTAAAATTATTGGCGAACAATTTATCCGCGCTTTTGAGGCTGCTACTAAAAAATTAGGTCAAGCGGATTTTTTGGCTCAAGGAACATTGTATCCTGATATTATCGAAAGTGGCAGTGCCAAACAAGGTCCCGCAGCGGTGATCAAATCACACCATAATGTTGGGGGCTTGCCCGATGAAATTGATTTTACACTGATTGAACCATTAAAGGATCTGTTTAAAGATGAAGTGCGGCGGGTTGGCAGCGAACTGGGTTTGCCGGAGGCGCTGATTGGTCGGCATCCATTCCCAGGACCGGGACTGGCGGTTCGCATCATTGGTGAAGTTACGGCGGAACGCTTGGATATTCTACGAAGTGCTGATGAAATTTATATGAATATTCTGCATGAGGAAGGATTATACGATGAAATTTGGCAGGCCTTTTCCGTGCTCATTCCGGTTAAGACGGTGGGGGTAATGGGCGACAGCCGTACCTATGAGAATCTACTGGCACTGCGGGCGGTTGTGAGCGCTGACGGAATGACCGCCGATTGGTTCCGTATGCCCCATGATACGCTGTCGCGGATATCCAATCGGATTGTCAATTCGGTCCCGGGAATCAATCGCGTCGTATATGATGTTACTTCCAAACCACCGGGGACGATCGAATGGGAGTAGTGGGGTAACAATTAACAATTAATAATTAATAATTAAGAACCATCAACCATTAACCGGAGTGTTTTATGTGTGGCATAGTAGGTTATTTAGGTGATAAGGATTCGGTCCCGATTATACTCAAAGGATTGAAACGTCTCGAATATCGTGGGTATGATTCCGCTGGAGTTGCCGTACTGGATGAGGGACGGTTATGCACTGTCAAGCAAGCTGGTAAAGTTAAGGATTTGGAAGCTGCCTTGATCGAATCCCCTTGTTCTGGCCGGATTGGCATTGCCCATACGCGCTGGGCCACTCATGGTGAGCCTAACGACGTAAATGCTCATCCCCATGTTGATCAGACCGGGAAAATTGCTTTGATACATAATGGTATTATTGAAAATTATAATAGCCTGGGGGAAGCGCTTAAACAGCAAGGAGTTTCCTTTAATAGTGAGACCGACACTGAAGTCCTGGTCCAATTGATCTCGACTATTTATCAGCAGGATAATCTGTCATTCACAATGTCTGTACAGGCTGCCCTGCAGGAAGTTGTGGGAGCTTATGGTATTGTAGCTATTTGCTCCGATGAACCGGACACAATCGTGGCTGCCCGGTTTGGCAGTCCACTTGTTCTTGGAATCGGTGATGGTGAGTATTACATCGCCAGCGATGCCTCGCCAATTGTCGAATATAC
>DAOWAH010000179.1 GCA_030634675.1 Fidelibacterota bacterium | reverse complement strand
AATTCGGGCGTAAAAACGATATGTGGTGGTCGCTCCCTGAGGTAATTCTTCAATGATTTACGAGAAACCTTGGTTACTCTCGCTGGATTAATCTCAGTCCAAGTACCTTTGGCCGTATACTCATATTCCACTTCAAAACGGGTTTTCTCCCCTGCGACAGTCGGTTTTTCGAAATAAATGGTCCGCTGTAATTGATCCGGTTTAGCCAGGATATGATCGACCGGATCGGTCGACAACAGTTCAATATTGATTTGACGTTGAGCAAGGTATCGTGGATATGGAATCCAGCAACGGATAATTTCACCGGGTGGGACGATGTCTGCATTGACTTCGACTGCCTGCTTGATCCGCAATCTTACCGGTTTAACGAAGCCAGGACCATTTTCCTTAACAGCAGCAATAACTTCGGCATTGTGAAAATCGATCCCCGGTGCCTGACCTGATCCAGCAGCTTCATCGGTACTCGAATGGTGTTCCTGCCAAATTTTACGAGCTCCAGCATCAATCCGGAACAGATTCCGGCCAGCCCGATTAAAGTAACGCTTTTCACCATCGATCATTCGCCATTCCAAAGCTTGATCAGCTTCCCAACGCTTAAAATCTACATTACTAGCATCAGGAATATATTCTTTTATGTATTCATGGACTTCCGTTTCGGTCGCTTGAAAATCCAATTTTATCCGGTCCAGGCGTTCCGATTCAAATTGCAGCGCTAGTATTTCTTCCGTCAACAGATCGGTTGATTGATCAAGCAGATTAGATATTACCTCTTGGGCTTGAGAAAATTCTCCTCGATCGATTAATTCACGATAGTCTAGCGCTGGTTTTGAGCAGGACACGATTATTATTATTAAACTAATTAATATGAGTAATGCACGCGATATTATTGATTTGGTAAAGTAATTTTTCATGACTTGATCCCGGCCTTTGGGGTAAGCTGATCTGATTGCTCATTTTTAGATATGAAATTTAAACTTATTATGTCTTTCGCAGGGTAAGTTCCGTAAAGAAAAAAATATTATTTTCCTGTTAGATTCAGATTATCAGAAGAATGATGATAAAAAAAAGCGGAGGGAAAAACCCTCCGCTTCCCGTTTAATAATACGGATTATTTACTTCAGCAATAGCATCTTACGTGATTGAGTGAAATTATCAGTAATCAAGCGATATATATAAATACCTGAACTTACTTTAACTCCATGCACATCAGTAGCAGTCCATACAACTTGCTTTTGACCATTGAGTTGGTATTCATCTATTAGTGTAGTGACCTCACGGCCGAGCATAGTGTACACAACCAATTTAACATTTGTCGCTTGCGGAATGGAATAACTGATTGTCGTGGTGGGGTTAAACGGATTCGGGTAATTCTGCTGCAGATGAAATTGCGTCAAAATACCAGGTTCATAATCAATCGCCGTAGTTGGTGATTGATTTTCAAATTTCACCGCCGTACCCTGCTGAGTCATGAAGAAGGCAAAGTCTTTATTCAAGACAACAGCCGATATGAACCATTCTCCATCAGTCGAGTCCGGTGTATCCATTAATGTCCAGGTTACTCCAAGATCGGTGGTATAGTACAGCGAATAATCACACAAGGCGATAAAAATATTTTCTCTTGGAACGCCAACTATCGCATTTACCCAGGCAGCTCCTCCGTCAGGCTCTGTGGCCGTTGTATCCCAGGTAGTACCACCATCAATCGAATACAGCGGGTGTTTGCCATTGCCATTCAACATTCCCTTATTGGCATCGGCAAAGGTGATACTATAAGGACTATTAGGCATTAATGAATTAGGAACTGTAATTGATTCCCATGATGAACCGGCATCCTCGGTTTTATAGACAAAGGTGGTGTCATAACCCTCATCGGTCGCCGTAAACCAACCGGTTTGTCCAATATTGCAGCCTGCCATGCCATAGGAATAAATACTATTAAATCCAGACAGTTTATCCATATTATTGATCGATGTCCAGGTCAATCCCTTGTCTTCAGTCCGACAGAAATAGATTGTTCCATCGGCTGAAGAGTCGCCCTGTGCAATAGCTACATTATCGTTCAACACCCGTAATTCATTGAACCAACCGGTACCAATAAAACTAAGCATATATGAATGAACCATGGTCCAGGTTGCACCACCATCGGCCGTCCGCCAAATTTCGCCTTCGGCTGTGGATATCAAGGCTATTTGATCATCAAATGCATCCAATTGGGCAACACGGCCGGCTACCGAGGCACTCTGGGTAAATGTATCACCGCCATCGGTCGACAGATAGGCATACGATACACTGTTGTCAGTCCCAGTAAGCCAGATTGTTTCACCACCATCCAGAATTCTTCCCGGCTTCAAGCGTATACCATTCGTGGGTAATCCATCGGCAACTACCAGATTATCAAATGTTACCTGAGCGTCTGAGACGACAGGTAGTGTCACCAACATAAGTACCACTACAACTCCAATTATAGCTTTTCTACTCATTTTATTCTCCTTTATTTTAGGTTAGTAGTTATTCTAATTATAGCGCTAATAATAAAGAAAATCGATGACTATTTGTTAATATCCCCAGATCAGAATAGGAATGATCCCAAGGATTGATTAGTTCTTGGAAATTTGATTTGAATTTTTGGTAAGACGTAATTATTCCATTAATTAGACAGAGTACAGTTAGCCCTGAAATTGCTTGTGAAAGCCATTTTATTATTTAAATGATGCATGTTAGAACTGCATGCCGATTGAAATCCTGGAAACACCGGCCAAGCGGTTGAATTCGGTATAGGAATAATTGATCTTCAGTAAATTAGGAGTTCCCCAAATCCGGTAATTAAATCCACCGCCGAATGACAGACCTTCTTCACTATCTTCCCGGAATAGATTGGCAAAGCCGGCACGTAGAAAAAATGTTTCCGCGAAGGCATATTCCACTCCGGCATTAACCGCTTCCAGATTATCATTGGGATGCATGGCATCCAATGCAAAACTCAGGCGCATTGACTTTGTTTCCATAATTTCACCGGCGATACCAACCCGGAACATCAGGGGCAACGGATATTTATCGGTTTCGTACAAGGCGTTGATAAATTCAACATTTCCCTCGTTGATTGGGTCAGGATCGGTACTGAAACGAAGGTCACGGCCATCCATTTGCATTGTATTGCCCCAGTTGGACAGACTGGCTCCTATGCGAATATCATTGAAGGGTGTTATGAATAGAGAACCAATGTCAACCGCTATCGCTCGCGCACTGGAGTGCCAAATCGTTTCCTGAATATACTTAACATTACCACCGATCGAAAACTTGTCAGTCAACCGACGGGCATAAGAAAAGGTAATGGCCAGGTCGTTGACGGAAAACTGTTCACCGGTTCCATCCGGTTCCTCCACGGTACGGACCAATTGTTCCGGAGCACCCAGACTGACAATGCTTGCACCGAATACACCTTTGTTGCGTAGATCAATTGCGAATGCCAGGTAGTTCACGGTAATATCATACAACCAGTTATTATTGATGAAAACAAACTGGATTCCCTGAACATCGGCCAGACCACCCGGGTTCCAGTACATTGATGACAGATCACCTCCGAAAGCAGTAAAGGCATTGCCCATGGCACTGGCACGGGCGTCAACACCGATTTTCAGAAATTGAGCAGCCGTTGTTCCTGCTTTGATTATTTGCTGATCATTGTCAATCTGGCCAGCGGCAAACATGACCAGTATCAACCATATTGCGGATATTTTATAAATGCGTATCATTTTCTTGCCCTCCTTCACTTTATCACCGCAAATCGGCCAATTTTCTCACCAAGTTTCCCGGCGTCAACATGGTATAAATACATTCCAAAAGCGATCGGGAAATTATCCCTGGTTGTCAGATCCCAGAATTCCTTACCATCGTCGATGGTTGTATTATGCTCAAGGATATCCACTAATTCACCATTTATGGTATAGATGCGAATGGTGCAAACCGCTGGCAGATTGTTGAAATACAGCCTTCGGGGACCCCGGTCCCGCGGTTTCTGCAGATCCAGTTGTTCCAGCTGATTGGTAACGACATAGGGGTTTGGCACTACGCAAATACGTTTCAGATCGTCATCAACCTTAGCATTGTCAACAGCCGAAGCCCTGGTAGTGAACTGATATACATCAGAGGTCGTGAATGGACGTTTAGTTCCGATAAAAAAGCGGTCACCGGCAACCGGTGCAATACCAACCGTATTGAATGGCTGAACAAAGGTAAATTCCCAGAGGGGATTAAATTTACCCTCTGAGAAAGGATAGATTCCATTTTCATCCGGTTCCATGATCACTACCTGATCGCCAGGCGTCCATTCCCCATCCACCGGATCATCAATAATCGCAAAGCGTTTCTGAACCGCAATCATATTATTAGTTACTTCAAGTATCTTAAATTTAGTCGTCACACCGGTTACACCGGTATCAACCACCTCGTCAAAGAAAACAATTTCATAATCAGCGGGATATTT
>DAOWAH010000393.1 GCA_030634675.1 Fidelibacterota bacterium | reverse complement strand
CTATTCACTCAATGATACGATCAAGGTTAATTATGTCAGCGGTATCGGAACCGGTCGATTTACGGTAGAAGTGGTTGATGAGGTGGCGCTGACGGGCCATAACTACGAGGTCACATTCCTTGACCAGTCCACTGATCTGGTGGATAATGATGATGACTGGGATCTCAACAATGATGATGTGGGCAGTGACGGACTGGCTGGTACTTCCGACCCGGACGGTACTGAATTGAACGGCCGGCCCGATACGGGAGAGCCAAATGTCGATTTGCTGGACCACGATGAATACACCAAGATTACTACCTATTATTCGGTCAGGGATCTGGATTATACCAATTATATATTTACGGCCAATGATACCCTGGTAACGTTGATTCCCTACCGCAACCTGATCGACAGCACGATTACACTGCGCAATTCCTTCGGTGATATAATACCAGCAGCCAATTATAAAATCGATCCGGAATATGGTCGAATTCGCGGTACTTTTGAGGATGCTCTTGGGGAGGATGAATACACGATCAAATTCAAGTATTATCCGATCCTTAACAGTCCCTACATGCATCTTTCAACCTGGACCGATCAAAATCAGACACCCTATGTTCCTGAAACACTGGATTCAGAGGTCTTCGCTGGGTTACGGCTGAATTTCGAGAATGACTGGGTCATCGATCCCATCGATACACTGACTTACTGGTGGACTACCGAGGACGGCGGAACAAACTGGGATAGAAACAATGGAGATTCCACTTATTTCTATTCGATCGGTTTACAGCATTTCCCGGAATTCAACCTCTACGCCGAAAAATTTCCCAGCGATTACCAAATCGTTTTTTCTGACGATCCAACTTTTGGTCAGGCCAGCAGTTTTCCAATACCCAATCTCGGTGCAAATACCAATTTCAAGATATTCAATACGACCAGTGATGCGGAAATTCCCTATCTGTTCACCGATAGTGGCAGTGGCCGCGACGGCGTTTTGGATCATCTGGACATCCTGTATTTCTTTGAACAGGATGCGGTTGATACTAACTACTACCATTACACCTGGTCGATTACTTTTACTCGCCGCCAGTCTCATGCTGATACTGCGCGATTCAATTTTGGAGATGGCGATACCTTGTTCATTTCAATGTTCAAACCTTTCCGCCGGGGTGACATCTATCGGTTCACTGCTCCCAAGCCAACCGTGGAAGTGGACGTGGTGGAAAAGCAGATGGATCAGATCCGGGTGGTACCTAATCCCTATTATTCCGCCCACCGCTTTGAGGCGCCCTTGCCACCGGGGATCACCAGCGGGCGTGGCGAGCGAAGGATCTATTTCCAGAATGTTCCCAATGATGCAGAAGTACATATCTTTACCTCCCGGGGACAGCATCTTAAAACCCTGACCGCCACCGGCGATATCCATAATGGTACGGTAATCTGGAATCTCAAGACTAAGGAAAATCTGGATATTGCTTTCGGTGTCTATTTCTATATTGTCGAATCACCAATAGGCGGCAAACAATCCGGTAAATTTGCGGTGATAAAATGAAGCAGCTAATTATTGCTCTCACCTTTTCAGCCCTGTTACTCGGGCAATCCAAAGTTGGAACTAGTGCAGCGCCATTCCTGGGAATCGGCATCGGTCCCCGGGTCATCGCCATGGGCGGGGCTACTACTTCATTGGCCACCGATGCATCGGCCATGCTGATCAATCCTGGAACAATTTCACGACTAGACGGGAATCAGGCCATGTTCGCCAAAACCGACTGGCTGGTGGATACGGATATTAATTTTGCAGCCATTGTCCTGCAGATTGCGCGTTCCGGTTCGATGGGCTTCTATTTCATGCAATTGGATTACGGCCGGGAAGAGATCACCGAACTGACCGCTCAAGACGGTACCGGCCTGTACTGGAGCGCTTCCGATATCGTCACCGGCCTGGTCT
>DAOWAH010000298.1 GCA_030634675.1 Fidelibacterota bacterium | reverse complement strand
TTTCGTTCCATTATGGCTGGTGAAGGCGATATGAAAATGCCCATGATAGTCGGTGGTGCCGGTACGGCAATGAATATTTTTCTAGATCCGCTGTTTATATTTGGTTTTGATCAGGGGCTTCGCGGAGCAGCTATTGCAACCGTAATATCACAGTTATTGGTTCTACTAACTATGCTATATATTATTTTTATCAGAAAACGATCATATATTTCTTTTAAATTGAGCGGTTTTCAGCCCAGTAAACTTATTTTACGTAGTGTTTTAAAAATTGGTATCCCGGCCTCGGCCTCAATGCTGATCATGTCCTTTGGAGGAACTGTTTTTAATCGCATTTTAATTTCCTTTTCTTCCTCGGCGGTGGCAGCCTATCAAATTGCCGGTCGGGTGGAAATGTTGATTTTCCTGCCCATTATGTCTATTGCAACGGGTTTGGTTACAATAGTGGGAATGTTTATCGGAGCAAAAGACATCGATAAAGTCAAATATATTATTAAATACGGCATATCGCGGGCATTTGGTATTACTTTGATTAGTTCAGCTTTAGTATTCATTTTCAGCCCGGTAATAATTGCATCTTTTACACCTGATGCAGCCATACGTTCAATAGCAATTACTTATTTACGTATCATTACATTTGTCTATCCCCTGATTGCAATTGGTATAACCTGCGGCAGATCTTTACAGGGATTCGGCAGAGGAACTCCAATGTTGGTAACAACCGCAATCAGAATATTATTGTTATCCGCTCCATTAGCCAGCCTTTTTGTTTTTATTCTGAATAAAAATATTGAATGGGTCTGGTATGCGATGGTTATTTCAGTTTTTGTATCGGTGGCTATATCAGTGCTATGGCTGCGGGCTGAATACCGCCGCGCAGCAGTGAAAATCCGCGTAAGTTAATAGCACCGAACTACTGATCACTATCAAATTCTGACCGCTCCTTATTGTGTAATTTCTGGTTATATTTTCATTTGTGATTCGATATGGATAATATAGTATGTATTTCCATACTCTTGTAGCTATACCCATATGACCGGCCCGATGCAGAATTTCCGGTCGACTAAGGTGTATAACCTGCTTGGTGTGGAAGTGGCTACTCTTGTCAATGATTTCAAGGTTGCGGGACGGTATAACGTCCAGTGGCAGGCTGGTGATTTGGCTAGTGGCGTCTATCTGGTTCAGATGCGCTCAAACGATTTTACACAGACCCGCAAGGTCATGTTGATGAAATAATAGGCTACTTAATTAGCTGATATAAAATGGCGGACAGGTAACTGTTCGCCATTTTTTTGAATCTCTGATTGGAATTGATGTAATTTGCTTCAGCTTTTTAGTCGTTCATTGTGGCCACCTGATATATGAATTCTCAAATACAATCGGTTATTCTGATCCTGTTTGCGCTGTCGGCGTCAACCGTGGTAGCTCAATCCGATGCTGGTTTTAATACTTCGAGCTGGAGCGATATACCCCAGCGTTTGTTGGCAGGATCGAAATATTCCGTTCATGATCCGGTTAATCGTCAGATTATATTGGGTTCAATTGTATTAACACTTGCCAGTTGGCACTGGGACCAGTCGATTTCAAATCGAGTTCGTGCTGAACCGCCTTTACCGGATTTGCTTAACCATTTTGGTGATCAATATGGCAAGTGGTCAGGGTATGGTTTGCTGGGCATATTGGGGGTGGAAACCCTGTTTGATTACCGATCTGAAACACACAATTTTCATAGGCTTGAGTATGCGGGACTGACTTTACTTTATACATCCACTGTCACGGGTTTGTTGAAAATTGTTGTTAATCGTCAGCGACCGAATGGTAAAAATTACCATTCATTTCCATCGGGTCATACTTCCCACAGTTTTACTGTTGCCGCGCTTGTAAAGGAATTATACGGTCCGGGTCCGGGCAAGGTGGCCTACGGTTGTGCCGCGATTACAGCATTACATCGGATTCAGGATGGTAATCATTATCTGAGTGATGTAATCTTCGGGGCTGGATCGGGAATCGTGATTGCCCGGGGGATTGCCCTGACATACTCCAGCAATGAACTTGCTGATACCAGGCTGTATTTTTGGGCTGGTTATAACCGAGTCGGTCTATCGATAAAATTATAAATATGGCTGAAGTAGTAATCTCAATCTCTTAATTCATACTTAAAATTTCATACCCAATTTCTTTTTAACCCGCGCTGCTACCAATGGTCCCAGACGGCCTTTTTCAAAGGCGATCTTCCTGAACATGTTGCGCTTGGTCTTGGGTGGTAGTTTATAATCTTCCCGGGGAATCATGGACAGGGCGCCCTGCTCACAAGCAGAGATGCAGGCACCGCAACCTAGACAGATTTCCGATTTAACCATGCTGACCCGCCCGTTGCCGGTACTGTTTGCGCGATCCAGGCCAATTGCTTTTACGTTACAGGCAGTGAAACATTCGCCGCAATAATCGCAGATATCCTGATTGACGATGGCAATGTAGGGCGTTTTGTTTACGCCCTTATAGTACCCGGCCTGTACCCCAGCCATTATTTCACAGCAGCAGCCGCAGCAATTACAGATAAAGCTGGGTTTATGCCGGATATTATCGGTGATATGGGTCAGATGCAGGTCCTCCGCCATTTTCAGGATATCAAGCATTTCAGCGACGGTTTTACGCTCCGCGAAGTCCCGGCGGACCAGGAATTCCGCCCCGCGACCGATTGTCATGCAAATGCCGTCCACCGGAGCGCCTTTTTTACATGATTTGCCTTCGTGTTCACGCTTGTGTCGACAGTAGCACATCGCTACGGCGTGGAAATCGGCGTTTTTAATGATCTCCCGGGCGCTGTCGTAAGATACA
>DAOWAH010000280.1 GCA_030634675.1 Fidelibacterota bacterium | reverse complement strand
TCAGATATTCCAACCCCTCAGCAGCAAGTTCCCTGGCTTCGATAATAGCATGCCATACACCTCCTCTATATTCCATTTGTCGCTCATGATAACTTTGAGTGTTGGCTTTACGAAAAAACAGAGTTACATCAGATACTGACAAATCTTGCAGTAATCCAACCGATATATTCAAATCCTCCTTCACAGAGGCTTCTTCCGGTGGGATGTGGTATAAAACAGCACCAGTTTGGGCGACAACTACTGCTAAAGATACAATTAACCCCGTCAATAGTCCGATGAACTTGGGTATTAGCGTTCTATAACTGCCAGTCACATTAACAAGTTTAGCAGTTTTTATAACGCTATAAAAGGCCTATTGATACTCAATAATCAGGGTTTTTATGGTATTATCCGGACCTTGAAATTGAATACGCAGTTCAGAACTGTTGGAACCAGGAGCATCTTCTACCGGGTCACTTGGAACAACGTCCGGGTTGGTTTGGTCTAAATCGAGACTGCCATCAACTAAGGAGTTACCCATAAATCCACTGGTAACGTCAATAGTCATACCGCTGATTATATTAGTAAAAGCCACTATCCCTTCAAGGCCAATAAGCTGATCACCCATCACAGGATCACAAATCAACCAAAAATCAGTACCTTTGACCGAAGCGACCGAGGTAGGTGTCTCGACAACAAAATCGCTCTTGGCCTGTTTGGTGACTTTAGCTCTTAGAGTCCCACGGTCCAGATTAATTTTTTTGGCGATACCGTTTTTTCCCGGTTTCCCGAGGATTTCCAGTTCTGTGTTACTTTTGATTTTCAATGTTGATTTATCATCAATAAAGATCAATGCGATGTAACTATTTGAACCGGTTCTGATTTTATCTCCATTTTCTATAACAGTCCCAGGTTTTAACGGGGCTGATTTTTTACCTTGCGAATGATTAACATTACCTGAAACTTTTGTTGCTACGGCCACCCGATCAGCCCCATTCAGTAAACAAGTCAGGATCAGTAGACCAAATAATATTTTGTGGAAGTGAAATTTAGAATTATTCATTCTACCCGCACCCCCGTAACCGTCACATTCTGGTTTGCGATCTGAGATAGAATATAGCTGGCGCTGGATTCATCAATGGTGGACCCGTTCAAGGAATAAGAACCGGATGGCAAATAGCCCTTAAAAGTACCATCGGGTCCGAACAGGGCATTAAACTGATCATCGCCCAACGAATTCCTTAAGGCCTGGATAATTGGTTGGGTGGCGGTTGGTAATCCGCTGGGGGCGCTGACATCGCCAATTTTAAAGGCATAGATGGGTGAAAGTATTTCCTCGTTTCCAGCCGTGGTTTCAAATGTCTTCCGAATCTGCCAGACATAAATCTCATTGGTCTGGAGCGGACGTGTTCCGGTGGGCGGAAACTGATAATTGTTACCGGCATTGATTTCAGCCCATTGTTTCGATTGATCCAGGGGCAGCATCGTTTCATCTTCGATTGCCTCCGTTGGAGAAGAGTGACGGTTGGGATCGAATTGAGCAACCCTGATGGAATATTCACAGGTATTGCAGAGATCGGTATTCCACATGAACAAAGGATAGGTTGTATAAATTACATTCTGGGTAGTATCCGCTAGCTTCCCCCCTGGTGATTGGAGCTGAATTGAAACAGGTGAACGGATATCGATTGTTTTTGTCACTTCATCGGTAATCTTCATGCTCTCACCGGGTCTACCTGATTTAACCTTTAGATTGAATATGTATTGTCCGTCAAAAATCTTTCCGCTGGTGATGATTGAGCTGATCAGGACATCGATATTCGACGCATCCATAACGGTTTTAACCCGGAGTGGAATGGCATTGGGGGGACTGGCCTGGTCATAAAGAAAGGCAGTATTCATGGACAAATCACGGTTATCAATCAGGATCGGATGGCTGAGCATTCCAAAACGATTAGTTTCTGCCCAAATAATCTCTTCAAGAACATTCATTCCAAGTGCTGGGGATTTTATTTTCAGGCTGAATTCAATTCTAACATCGGCTGGATAGTGGTTTGATACCAGTTGATAGCGAAAAAAATTGAAATTGGATGTCCCGGACTGAATATCGAAACCGGACAGATAATACGTTACATATTCCGTAAATCCAGAATCATCAGGTGGATCAAGTGTTACATGAACTTCCTGAGCGTATAAAGACCCGGATATCAGGATTAAGGCAGATATAGATAACCTAATACTTATTAATTTTAATTTACATAACTGAGTTTGCATTATGTCTCCGTCCCTCAATTTAGGAGTTGCACCTTTGTTAGGCAACGGAAATCATAGTAATTAATCTACATCAATGGTGTGTTCTAAATCACAATTAACGACTATCATATTTTATCCCGACAAGAAGAATACCATTCAGGCTTTAGTCGTGGGTGAATTCCAAAATTCATCCCAGAATCGGGATGTCGTCCCTATATTTGTGCCCCATGGCATTAAGGGTTTACCCGTGCAGCTCCATGAATAAAAGGGACCGATCATTTCTGATCGGTCCCTTGATAAAGTTACCCGGCAACGACCTACTCTCCCACGCTGGTCTCCCGCGCAGTACCATCGGCGCAGTAGGGCTTAACTTCCGTGTTCGAGATGGGAACGGGTGTATCCCCTACGCCATAGTCACCGGGATAAATCTTTGGGATTGATGAGGTAAAATTCCCTGAAAATAATGTTTTGGTAAAGCCGTTCGGCTTATTAGTACCACTCGGCTGAATACATTACTGTACTTACACCTGTGGCCTATCAACGTCGTAGTCTACAACGAGCCTTATTACCATACGGTAGGGAGATCTAATCTTGGAAAAGGTTTCGCGCTTATATGCTTTCAGCGCTTATCCTGACCGAACATAGCTACCCAGCGATGCCTTTGATAAGACAACTGGTGCACTAGAGGTTCGTCCACTTCGGTCCTCTCGTACTAGAAGCAGCCTTCCTCAAATCTCCTGCGCCCACGGCGGATAGAGACCGAACTGTCTCACGACGTTCTAAACCCAGCTCACGTACCACTTTAATGGGCGAACAGCCCAACCCTTGGGACCTTCTCCAGCCCCAGGATGCGACGAGCCGACATCGAGGTGCCAAACC
>DAOWAH010000422.1 GCA_030634675.1 Fidelibacterota bacterium | reverse complement strand
TGACCGGGGTGGCTTTTTTAAAGAAAGCACAAGAAATTCAACCGGACTCGGTACGGGTTATGCTGACGGGTTATTCAGATATCGATGCCATTGTACACGCAATTAATGAATTTGAGATATTCTACTATTTACAGAAACCCTGGGAGCCGGAAACCCTTAAAATGATTTTATTACGGGCCGCTGAAAAGTACCTGTTTATACAGGAAAACCGCGAGCTCACGCGGAAATTGAACCTGGCCAATCAGCAGTTGCAGGCTGAGAATATTATCTTAAAGCAGGAGGTAGAAAAACATTATTCATTTGATAATATAATCGGTGAAAGTGCCGCTATTAAACAGGTCTATGCATTGATGAAAAAAATAATCCCGACCGATACAACAGTTTTGATTACCGGCGAAACCGGTACCGGTAAGGAATTGGTAGCTCAGGCAATACATTATAACGGTCCCCGGCGGGAAAAAATGTTCGTAGCCCAGAATTGTGCCGCGTTACCGGATACGCTCTTGGAAAGTATCTTGTTCGGTCATAAAAAAGGTGCTTTTACCGATGCCATCAGGGATCGGAAAGGTTTATTTGAAATAGCCGATGGCGGTACAATTTTCTTAGATGAAATAGCCGCTACAACACCAGCTTTTCAGCAACGGTTGTTGCGGGTATTGCAGGAAGGCGAGCTAAATCCGCTTGGTTCACAGCAGACCATAAAAATCAACGTGCGCGTGATATCTTCTTCCAATAAAAACTTGCGGGAAGCGGTCCGGAAAAATGAGTTTCGCGAAGATTTATTTTACCGTATAAATGTATTTCCTATAAATCTTCCAGCTTTGCACGATCGACGGGAGGATGTGCCATTGCTGGCTCGGCACTTCGTTAAAAAATATGCCCAAAAAATGGGCAAACAGATATCCGGTATCAGCCGTGAGGCAGAATTGGCTTTACTGAAATGTAATTATGCTGGAAATGTACGTGAGCTGGAGAATATCATTGAGCGCGCGATAGTTCTGGCCGGTGATGTGAATATAATTACCCAAGATTTATTAGTATTGGATTCAGAACAAAAACTCGCGTCACCCGCCAACGACAATTCGCTCTCTTCGCAGGGAACGTTACATGATATTGTCGATTCCATAGAGAGACAATATATAATCGAGGCGCTGCATAAACATAACGGCAATATTTCGCAAGCTGCTCGTTATTTAGGCTTGAGCCGGACTGGTTTATATAAGAAAATGTCGCGTTTAAATATTGAGTAGTGTATTATTAGTATGCATTTATACTGTAAACTAAGTGTGCGCTGTTTGTTTTTTTCTATTTTAGTGCCCAGTTGTGATATTGCCTTAAGTATCAGATATTATAAGGAAAACCTGTTGCAATTCTCCAATCGGATATTGTGGCCTGAAAATTGTAATTCTAAATAATGAATAAATAATGAGCAAATCATGAAAAATATTCTGAAAATCAGCCTGGTTATTTCTTCCATCTTGATAATCCAAGGCTGCTACACGCAGTTTGCTGCCACTAAAACAATCTATATTGAAGAGCCACCAGAGAAATATGTCATCGAAAAGACTCAGGTTACCCAAGACACTGAACTGGATTCACTCCAAAATGAAACGCAGGAAGTTGAAGTGATTATCAAGGAATATCACTACTGGGCCTACCAACCGGTTTTTGGATTCGACCCTTTCTATGATTATGCCGATATAAACATCCTGATCTATCCGCGCCTACACCGCTACTGGGATCCCTGGTATTACAGTTATTATGATCCCT
>DAOWAH010000244.1 GCA_030634675.1 Fidelibacterota bacterium | reverse complement strand
TAAAACCACACCTTTATTTCCTCTCCTTTCAAGGTTGAGAGGGTGCACAACGAAGGTCAAAATTTCTTCTGATAGAAATGGCAGTAAGGTGTAGTACTCTTATTGTCATAGTAATCCTGGTGATAATCTTCGGCCGGCCAGAATGTCGAAGCCCTGGTTATTTTGGTAGCAACATTGTAACCTTTATACTTTAAAAATCCGACCAGCTTTTCCGCCACCGCTTTTTGTTCATCATCCAGATAAAAGATTTCGGAACGATACTGCAAGCCGATATCAGGACCCTGGCGATTAACCTGGGAGGGATCGTGGGTTTCAAAAAATAATCTAGCCAATTCCTCATAAGTTACTTTGGCCGGATCATAAATCACTTCAACTGCTTCGGCATGTCCGGTATCGGTATTACAGACTTCTTTGTAGGTGGGCTTTTCTTTATGTCCGCCAGTATAGCCTACGGTTGTGGATCTAACACCCTCCACCTTAGACAGGTAATATTCAGTACCCCAGAAACAACCGGAGGCGAAAATTGCCCGAGCAGTGTTGGGCATTACCGGTTCAAAAGTCAAAGAAATGGAATTAACACAGTGCCGGGTATTTTTATCAGTGTAGCTCTCACCCAGGAAAACATGGCCGAGATGTCCTCCACAGCTGGCGCAAACGATTTCAGTCCGGTGACCATCGGCATCGGGAACGCGTTTGACTGCCCCTTCGATGGCATCATCGAAGCTGGGCCAGCCACAATGGGAATCAAATTTATCACTGGAATTGTACAGGGGCGCGTCACAGCGTTTACAGGTATAAGTACCATCGGCATTATAGTCCGTGTACTCACCGGTGAAAGGCTGTTCGGTACCTTTGTGAATAATTATCCGTTCTTCTTCCGCTGTAAGCGGATTGTATTGTTTTTCATCTGCCATGCTTATAACGACCAGGAATAGGGTTCCTAAAATTAATAAATTTTTTAGAATCATATTAATTGAGTTCAGGCTTCCGGATGGGGTACCGGAATTTTCAACAGTTTCTGCAATTCGCCGGACTGATACAACTCAGCCATAATGTCGCTACCACCAATCAATTTACCGCGGACAAAGAGTTGCGGCGAAGTGGGCCAGCCGTATAAATCGCACAGTTCCAGAGCAATTGTGGGATGATCCTCTATAATATTAACATCCAGAAAAATTACTCGCAATTGATTCAGAATATTCACTGCGCGCGCCGAAAATCCACCGAGGGGATGCTGAGCTGTACCTTTCATAAACAGCACCACTTCATTATTCTTAATAGTATCTTTGATCATTTGGGCATATTTCATGAATACTTCCATTATTTGTTAGAACGTGTTTTTATTGTCAGAGCGTGAATGAAACCACCATTAATCTGCATCGAATTCTCAAGAGCCATGTGAACCATTTTATGTTGTTCTAATAATGGTAAATCCCGGAAATATTCTGTTATAATTTCAACTTTTATACGACTTCCCGAGCGTTCATCGGGACTGTAATGTTCATCTAATTCTTCCTTACCATTAACACGAACAACTGAACCAGGAAATTTCCGTTTCAATATGTCCAGCACGGTTTGGATATTGCTTTTAGCATTCATAATAATTATTGAGATAGATTCTCATTTAATAATGTACAGCGTAATTGGTTCCCAATAAATAGATATAATTTTTACCCGCCTGCATAAAAAAAGCCCTAACTGCCCTGATTTTGTCTCTAAAGCTACTTCCTGCCGACAAAACCGTTTCGGCCGGCAGGCGACGGACAACCGGTGCTGGATATCAAGCCAGCTAAACTACCTCTGGCGATTTCCTGGCTGATTGAGTATTACACCAACTGTCTGGATTTTTCCCATTCATAGTTTTGCTGGGTATTACGGCAAACTTTGGATTGTTTAATAAATCAAAGATAGATGACTCACCCATAGAAGAGACTTACAGCCTCTTCTCAATCAATATATCTCCATCACTTTCCCCACACCACTTTAGCCAGCTCATAAAATCCAACTACCAACCCCAGCAAAAGACCACCGAGTAAAAACCAAGGTTCAGTTTCCAGCCAGCGATCCAGGATATAACCGATGGCGCCCAGGAGGATTACCGCCCCAATCAGCGTGTATGAGGCTGAGGCCGCCGGACCAGCGGCCCGTACTGTACGCTGAAAAAACTCCATCGAAGCAGCGATAAAATTCGATTCTTTTTGTTCGGCCATATTACGATCACAAATTAAAACAACCGGTATAGTTTACACCGATCGCGGGTTAAAAAAAATAGCAGGTTGAAATAATCAGTAGGTTTCAGCTGGCCCTTTGGAAGCAAACAGATTTGGTTCTTTTGGTAAGATCGTTTTAGAATTGGACAGATCACATTTCCCTTCGAATTGTGCTCCTTCCTCGATCAACAAACTGTGATAAACCAGATCGCCGATCAACACCGATTTTTCGCCCAGTACAACCCGGTTAGCTACGGTCACATTGCCTTCAACTCGGCCATTGATATGAATATCGCTGGCGTTGATGTTACCGATCACAGTCCCGGTAGTGGCTATCCGCACGGGACCTTCAGTTGTAACATCGCCATAAATTTTTCCATAGACAATCAGGCCGCTCTTCAGGGTAACATTACCATTGATCTGCATCTCAGTACCAATCATGGAATGAACATCCTTGAAATCGATCTTATCCATCGTTGGTTATACTCACATTCTTTTTACTTAATTCGGGAAAAAATACTTTCGGATCGACAGCCCTGCCGTCTTTCCAGACTTCAAAATGGAGGTGCGGACCGGATGAAATACCGGTATTCCCCGCTAACGCGATCACATCACCGCGATTCACATAATCTCGCTGATCAACCAGATTCTGCTGATTATGTCCATAAATAGTGAAATAGCCATTTCCGTGATACAGAATGATGTAATGCCCCATATTATAGGTCCAACCGGAAAAAATGATAAATCCTGAAGCAGCCGCTTTCACCGGATCACCATTTTTAACAGCCAAATCCAGACCGTAATGATTCTCATGGGTAAATGCCGAAACTTCATTCATATCCCTGGTCACGAAACCATCAACGGGCAGGACAGACGGCAGATTCTCAGAAAAGGACAGAAAAATATCTGAATCATCGATTCTCCCAACCGGCTGTTCGCTGGGATTAACATTAGAGGGTTCGGGCGTGAATTTCATATCCGCTCCCAAACTTTTACGTATAAAAGAGTCCATATTTTTCACACGATTCAAATCCCGCATTAAATCCAATACACGGGTCCGTTCGCGCAGTAAAACTTCATGTTGATCCAGCAAATCCTCATGTTCCAAAATCCGGGGACCAAAATACCAGAACACGGCAATTAGTCCCGCTATAATCAGGGTAACACCGGCAATGGTCCTACGGATTGCTTTACGGGTCAGCAAAAAACTACGGTTATTATCCGAATTATCCGGAATAATCAGAATGGT
>DAOWAH010000394.1 GCA_030634675.1 Fidelibacterota bacterium | reverse complement strand
TAGATTTCTTTCTGATCCGTGCCCATCCGGTCCACATATTGTTGCAAGGACACGAACTCACCTGGCTCAGATTTAGTGCTTTCAAACCGGAACAGATCAATCAACTTATCACGATTAGTGAAATCTATATTCAGGCCGATTTTTAAATACTGTCCAAATTCCTTATAGAATCGATCGTATTTACCGCGATCTTTCTTAGCCCAATCCTGTAACAGACCCAGAATTTTACCCACTATCACCCGATTGATTTTCTGCATCACCGGGCTGGATTGGGTCACTTCCCGGCTGACATTAAGCGGTAAATCTTCCGTATCCACCACACCTTTTACAAACCGCAGATATTCCGGTAACAATTCCTTGGCATCATCCTGAATAAAGATTTTATCAGCATAGAGATTCAAAGTTTTTTCTTCTTTATCGCGCATGAAGTACAGCGGTGCTTTGGAAGGAATAAATATCAGCGCCTTAAAATTAACTTTCCCCTCCATTGACAAATGCAAATGACCCAGGGGTGGATTAGAATCGTTGGCGATATATTTATAGAACTCGGTCAATTGTTCAGCGCTAATTTTATCTTTGGGTTGCTGCCAGATAGCGCCAATTCGGCTCAAGCGTTCCTTCCCGATCATGATCGGGAATTCTACGAATGTGGAGTATTTATCAATTACATTTTTTACCCGCCACTCTTCAGCAAAATCATGGTATTCCTTTTTCAATTTAAAGGATATCCTGGTGCCACGTGCCCCGCGATCTATTTCTTCAATAGTGTAGGTGCCTTTACCATCCGACTTCCAGCGATAGGCTTTAGAACCTTCATCAGCGTAACGTGTTTCGACGGTCACTTCGTCGGCAACCATGAAAACCGAATAGAAACCAACCCCGAACTGACCGATCAGATCGCCTTCCATGGTCTTACCTTCCGCCTTCAGTTTTTCCAGGTACTCCAATGTACTGGAACTCGCGACTGTCCCGATTTCTTCATTCAGGTCCTGCTCCGTCATTCCAATCCCATTATCTTCGATCGTAAACAAGTGCTTCTTTTCATCCAAGGTAAGGGTAATCTTCAACTCTTCATCCGGATTGACCACATTGCTGTCGGTCAACAGGCGGAAACGGATTTTATTCAGCGCATCCGAAGCATTGGAAACCAGTTCCCGTAAAAACACTTCCGGATGGGTATACAGAGAATGAATAATCAGATGAAGCAGTTGCTTCATCTCAGCTTTATATTCGTATTCGTGAATATTTGTTTTCTTTTTAGGCATAATAATCTTTCCTGTCAGTTCTAATTTTCAATTTAAAATAATCAGCATTCATTTCAATGCGATTCTGATTTTGCATATATTTCCAGCAATAATCAGCGGCGAAATTACAAAAATAATTCCACAGACAAAATTGTTGGTGGTCAGATTCATAATCCATTTTGATGTGCTAAAAACCATAGTCTCTCTACATCTGCAAAGTATAAATTTGAGCGGTCATAATAATGGCGGCCAGGAAGATTCCATTATTCTACAATTAATGAAAAACAGGAAATTATTTCGATGAAAAGATTAAGCAGTTTATTTTTAATCGCAGCCCTGGCTGTGACAGGCTGGAGCCAATCCGGCAACACGGAATTCAGGGCTACTTGGGTAATTACCTGGGAACATGTTCACAGTTCCTGGTCAGCTGACCAAAATAAAGCCCTGGTTCGGGAAATTCTTGATAATCATAAAGCGGCCAATATGAATGCAGTCCTCTGGCAGGCACGGCAAAGTGGTACAGCTTATTACAACTCCTCCTACGAACCATGGGGTTATTACGCTGGATACAGTGATCCCGGTTATGACCCACTGGCCTATGTGATTGAAGAAGCCCATAAGCTGGGCATCGAAGTTCATGCCTGGTTTAATGCATTTC
>DAOWAH010000089.1 GCA_030634675.1 Fidelibacterota bacterium | reverse complement strand
CCTGATCGTGCTGGACAAGCTTGACCTCGACCACATAGCTGATCATTTTATCACTTACGGCGATCCCATTCTACCCTGTGAATCAAACATACAATGTGATTCACTGAACTATTTTTTTATTCAACTGCCTCCAGGAGCCTATCTGCTGTTACCGGTGGGACTGCTAATTCCCCCAGAAAAATTAGTAACCGATCTTGATTCAATTCTGGCTGATCCCCTGTCCTACATAAAATTGCCGGGGACCACTGAACTGGAAATTATTTCAGCGCTTCGTCACAAAATAATCCGAGAACAGCAGGTTGAATCGCTAGATGAAATATGGAAAATTGCATTATAGCTATTAATGCGTAGATCAATACTGAAAACTCTACTTACCCTAGTTTTTGCCCAGGTAATAGTAACCGGACAGGGTGCTTCATCCATCATAGGTCAAGTTGTAGACAGTGTAACCGGTGAACCTTTAGTCGGTGCTAATATTTTAATCAAAAATACTTATATCGGAACCGCCACTGCAAATGATGGTTCGTTCAGCCTGAAACAATTAGAGACCGGGGAATACACGCTTGTAATCACAATGATGGGATATCGACGCCAGGTGCAACCGGTGCTACTGCCGCAAGCAACCTCAGCCGTACACATCGATATCCAAATGATACCGGATGTATTATCTTCACCCCAGGTGGTGGTAACTGCCACCCGCAAAGTTCAGGATATAATGGAGACTCCGGTGGCTGTTTCCGTCCTGGGTCCGCGGCAAATAAATAGTAAAGCCGCATTCAGCCTGGAAGAAATTCTACCTTACCAGGCTGGTATCAGTATCGTCAGAGACCAGATTAATATCCGCGGTGCCAACAGCTATTCACTGGGGGCTGGTAATCGCTCGCTGCTGTTATTGGACGGTGTTCCCCTGACCGGCAGCGCGGCCGGTAATATTACCTGGGCGGTGGTACCTACTTCCGAAATCGCACGGGTCGAGATCGTCAAATCCAGCGGATCGGCTTTGTACGGATCGAGTGCCATGGGCGGCGTCATCAATATCATTACGCGCAACTCCCCCGCCACTCCGGAAACGCGCTTTCGTTTAAAGGCCGGTCAGTACAGTCAGCCCAAGTACGACCAATGGCATTGGCGTGAAGACCCCGGCTGGTTTCATGTCGCTGAAATAACACATGCCCGTCCGTTCGGACAACATGGCTTCTGGGTGCGGCTGCAACAGCGACGCAATGATGGTTATTACCGGCTGGACTGGGAAGAAGCAGTCAACTTGACCGGCAAAGTGAAATTGAATTTCGGGACGCAGTACAGTGCTGCTCTGTATGCCAATTTTCTGGCGGATCAAACCGGGATCAGTTCACTATGGAAAAGCGCCGCCGAACCGTTTGAAGCACCAATCGGTTATGAAGATGATCGCTTTCAGGGAACCAAGTTCAACCTGAGCGGATCGTTTAATTTCATCTATTCGCCAAACGCAGTCATGAAAGTCCGTACTACCTTCTACGATGTTCACTGGGAAAATGAAGGGCTTACCAATAACGATTTTTCCAATGAGCGCAAATATTACGGCGAATATCAGGTCGCGACTAATTGGAGTCAAGCATTCAGTACCACCACCGGAATAGTTCTTCAGCGAGCGGCCATCGATGCCAAGCTTTTCGGGGAACATTCCAGTTATTCTGGGGCAGTCTATATCCTGGGACAGCAGCGCCTCTATTCAAAACTCAACCTTTCTCTGGGCGTGCGCTATGAATCTTACTGGGTAGACGGTGACATTATTGACCGTACCCTTTCACCCCAGGTGGCGCTTAATTTTCATCCAAATCCTGGCTTAGCTCTGCGCGCGTCAATGGGACATGGTTTCCGGGTACCGACGATCGCCGAATTATTCACCGAATCCCAGTTAAGTGTTTTTAAGGTCCGGCCGAATCCCGACCTGGTTGCCGAAACCAGTCTGTCAACGGAAGTGGGGGGCACGCTGATATGGCCGGGCCGGGGCATCGTATCGCTGGTAAAACTCGATGCGTCCCTGTTCTCCACAACTTACGATCAGATGATCGAACCGGTAATCTTCCGGGCCGATACGATCCATTTTGAGAACATCGTAGACGCCCGGATAACGGGCGCCGAATTCAGTCTGTCCGGTGGACTGTTAAACAATTTTATTATCGCCGGCATCGCCTACACCTGGCTGAATCCGATTGAATTGGATAAGCAGGAAACAATAATTGATACGCTTTCCTATCGTTATCGCCACATTTTCAATGGTCAGGCCACCATCGCCTGGCACGGTTTGTTTGCAGCGATTGAATATCGCTACGCCAGCCGGATCGAGCGGGTCGAGTTATTCCAGACGGATCCCAAAACCGGTCGTGACAGACGGGTGCCGATTCAGGTCTGGAATTTTGGGTTGGGCTATCGTAGTGGAAAATTGGAAATGCAGGTGCGGGTCGAAAATCTGTTTCGGTATTACTATGTAGACCTGGAAAGAAATATGGGGTCGGAACGAAAAGTGATTTTTTCCGTCAATTACACTCTCTAAGGACAGGACAATATTTTTTTTGCATTCCTGCCCATTTCGGGTCTATTTTAGTCCAAAGTTAAATTTACTATTCAATAACATTTCTTAGATTTCAAACTTAATACGGAGGAATAATGAAAAACACATTGAGATTACTTACATTACTTTTGCTCGGAATCAGCGTTGTCTTTTTTATCGGTTGTGAGGACGATGATGACGATGATGTTAGCCCATTGGTTGGTACCTGGACGATGTCAAACATGGCCCAGAGTTCTGTTTATACCGCAGCGACAGCTATAGCAGCTCTTGGTTTTGCCGAGGGTGATACCGTAGCCAGCGGTGGTATGGTTTGGGCCGAATTCAGCGCTCTGGGCGTTGACGCCGAAGTCGTGGTTAAAGAAGACGGTACATTCACCCTGGTCGGCCACCTACCCTCAGCCAATGATACACTTGGCGTTGCCCCAGCGATAATTCCATTAACTGATAGTGGTGACTGGATCCATGATGAATCAGTCGGTTCTTTCCTGTTGGATGGTGGACTATATGATTTGGGTGGACTATTGACCCTGGACGACCCAGATGATCCGACAACAATGACTCTGAATTACTCCGAAACGGATGAAGATTTAGCAAAAGTTGTTGTGCATCCACTCTATGGAGCTCTGAACGTTTTGATCGATGAGCATTCCACAACCACACTGGGATTCACCAAACAATAACTACACCTGAATTTATTAATATTAATAACCAGGAAAATTAAACGGGCAGATTGGTCAGCGGCTTTTCTGCCCGCTTTTACTTAAACCAGATTGGAATTACAATATGAATAGAATACTTTTAAAATCAGGCCTGCTAATGTTGTTCACGGCATCGGTTTTGGGGATGATTACAAATACTAATCAAAGTGCTGAATATATCAGGATGTTGAATAGAAATGCTTCCACTGCGCTGGATGCTGTTTTATTCAATCCGGCCGGGACGGCTCTATTGGATGACGGTACTTATCTGTATTTTAGCAACCAGACAATCTGGCAATCCCGCGAAATATTTGCTGCCCACCCAAATTACAATACCGATACGTTCACAGGTAAAACATTCGTACCGGCTTTTCCTAATATTTACTTCGCTCACAAAAAAAATAATTTGGCATTATTTGGTGGTTTCATGCCCATTGGCGGTGGTGGTAGTGCTGATTTTCCTGACGGGCTACCTCTGTTTGACTGGCAGTTGGCTAGGCTGGTTGGATTACCCGCCAGTTTGGTCAGTGAGGCTCTCGCACCTTATGGTACCATCACCGGCTATTCTGTGAAAGCTGGTTTTTTGGGTTCTTCCATTTATTTGTCTGGACAGTTTGGCGCCGCATACGCACTTAATGATATGTTTTCGCTGGCTGCTGGAATACGGTTAATAAAAGCTAAAAACACCTATGAAGGATCTTTGGAAAATGCCATTCTTAATGCCGAGAATGGTGATATCGCTGGTGTTATTCCAACGATTGAAGTTGAGTCCGAGCGTACAGGTACGGCTATGACTGCTGTTTTTGGTTTAAATATTACCCTTTCTGATAAATTGAACATTGGATTACGGTACGAACCAATCACTAAGTTAGAAGTGACAGCTGATACCAAAAAGGATGACACCGGTATAGTTCTCGATGAACCCATGTTTCCAGATGGTGAAGTCTATAGTGAAGATATTCCCGCTCAATTTGGTGCTGGGCTTTCGTACATGCTTTCGGAAAAACTGCGATTCGAATGGGGTTTCAATTACTGGTTTACTACGGCTGTGGACTGGGATGGTGATGAGAAAAAAGTAATCAATGATTTCAATACTGGTATGGGTGTCGAATATACCCTCAGCGAAGCTTTGCTGGTTAGTGCCGGGTTCCTCTATTCTACTACCGGTGCAACTGATGAATACAACACTGATCTGGACTACAGTCTGGCTTCCAGTACCCTGGGTCTTGGTCTGAAATATTCCCTAAACCCAAAGATGGATATCAGCCTGGGAACTAGTAATACTTTTTATGCGGAAGGGCAAAACGATGATGTTGGTTCGGTATTCGAAGAGAAGTATAATAAAACAGCATTCGTGGTTGCCTTTGGTATTCATTATAAACTGAAGTGATCTGATTTACACAGTTATAGAAAAAAGGCCGTTTTTTCACGGCCTTTTTTATTTTTCATTGGTTATTGTTTAATATAAATATCCAAGCCCAATATACAATCCACTGGAGCCATCCTGCTTATCGGCTGCCAGGCCATAATCGACTGCAATGATAAAGTTCTCGTTCAGGGCAATTCGCAGGCCGCCACCATAGGACAGGTGCAGTTTTTCTTCCGGTCCGTCGATCGTGTCTGGATCGTAAGCATCATTGCTATATTGACTGATCACTTGTCCACCATCGACAAAAACATTTAAAGCCAGATAGAGGTTCTGGTTAAAAACGACTGTACGTAAGAATTTCCAGCGTGCTTCCAGGTTGCCGAAGGCCACTGCGTTACCCACAACCCGGTTTTTCATAATTCCCCGTAGGGATTTGGAACCACCTAAACCCTCTTCCACTTTATAGGAACTCTGGTAGAACGGCAGGGCAAAGAAAGGTGCATCACCACCGATAACACTCTGATAGCCCAGCCGGTAAGTAATTGATAAATCTTTCGGGATGATCGTAAAGTATTGCCGGTGGGTCAGGGTCAGGGTCGTATAGGAAAAATCACTGCCCAAGAAACCGGCCGCCGTGGTAAACAAAGCTTCGGTCCAGATGCCAGACATGGGGTTGGGTTCGTTATCCCGGGTATCGTAAACCAAGCCGAATTTTAAATAATTATTCAAGCCCCCTTCCTGTTGGTCGGCCGGAATCCAGGTGCTGTCCACATAAATATCATACAAGGTAGCCGTATCCGGCAGCATATCAGCTTCATCCTTGTCTTCGTTCAACTTATCAATGTCTACCGTACCAATCTCAAAATTAAAGAAGCCAAACCCGGCGATTCCACGGAGATTGTCGCTCAGAACCGGTTTCTGAAAGTCGGCGGTAAGTTTAGTGATATTGCGCTCATGACGGTAAAACATCCGCGTTTTGTAGTACGCGACATCATAATCATCATTCTCCTCATCTGATACCTCAAAGGACGGGTTATATTCCGATTCATAGCCGTTGAATCCATAGAAAGGCAGGGCCTGTTCCGTGAGATAGCTCAATTCACCGGTCAGCCGGATGCCGGCCGGCAGCAGGTACTTGGAATCGAAAAACAGCTTGTTGATGCCGCTGCCTTTAGTGGTCCGGGACCACTCCGTATAAATGGAATACAGATATTCCGGATAGGTTGAGCCATCTCCATAATTATAGGTATTAACGATGATGCCGTAGGTAAAACCGGTATCGGAATTATAGGCAATCGCCGGGACACCGCCGAAGCTCCAACCGGTAATTGTTTTTTCCGATTGTGCCAACAGACTGATCGAACTAAATAGAACAATAAATATTACTATGGTAAAAATGTGTATTTTGCTCATAATCTCCTTTTCCCCATTTAGAGTCGATTTCGACCCTGTGTTAATGGATAGTCGGGGGGAATTTGTTCACAACGCTTGAGAAATCACAATAAATTTTTAATTTCCATCAAGCTAATTGCTACGCTCAATTATTGCTTTAAGCAGGTATTTTAATCCCAGTTGATAGCTTTCCTTCCCCAGTCCTGTTACTTGAGTTATGCAAATATCTTTTATTACCGATGTCCGGCGAAAGGATTCGCGGGCTGTAATATCACTCAAATGAACTTCCACCGATGGCAATTCAACAGCGACCAGGGCATCCCGAATGGCATAGGAATAATGGGTGTAGGCACCCGGGTTTATTAAAATCCCATCCACCTCGTGCCGGGCTTCGTGAATACAATCTATAATTGTTCCCTCATGGTTTGATTGGAAATACTTCAATGAATGACCCTGGGCTTCCGGCTGGTCTGCCAACCAGCTCATTATCTCATCCAGAGTCTCATTGCCATAGATATCGGTTTCGCGGCTTCCCAGTAGATTTAGATTCGGTCCGTTGATTACCAATATATTCATAAAACCTCCAGAGACTGAATAATTTCTTCATCGGTCACATCGTCGACAATAACGGCGTTGCCGAGACCCTCCAGTAGAACAAAATGCAGCCGACCCGAGCGTACTTTTTTATCGCGTCGAATTACCTCTAACACCTTAGCGCCTGCAATACTTGGTAAATCCGGCAGGGGTAGGCGCCTGAGCGTCGTCCTTAAAAATCGCCAGTCATCATCATTAATAAAAACGCGTTGGCGGGAAATTTTTCCGGCACAAAGCATGCCCAAAGCCACTGCCTCGCCATG